>JAQUMZ010000216.1 GCA_028717865.1 Elusimicrobiota bacterium
TTTCGCGGACGCCAGCCAACTCAAGGGCGAGTTCGCGTAGACCACGACCTTGGGGGGCCTGCGCTCCAGGTCCGCGATGATCTCCCGCTGGTAGGACGCGGCCAGGGGCGTGGGCAGCATGAACGGATAGGCGATGACGAAACGTGTCGGGCTGCGGCGCTTCGCGTAATACAAAATCTCCGGCTCCGAACCCGCCACGTAGACGTAGTCGTCCGGCGCGGCAAGCTCGGCCACGCGCTTGGCCGCGGGCACGGCCTCCACGAATGGATTGCCCGTGTAAAAAGAGTCGAAAAGCCGTTCCCCCGACATGGCGATGAGGCGGCGATGCGGCCAGCACAGCAGGATCGCGACCGCGGCGATGGCGGCGGCGTCCAGGCCCGCCCGGCGCGGCGAGGCGCACGGCCCGAGCAGCGACGCCAAGCCCGCGGCCGCGGGCAGGCAAAGGAAAGGGATCATGGGTATGTAGTAGTGGACGGTGACCGCCTTGAGCACGAAGGCGGCGCAGCTCAGCAGCAGCGCCGAATGCAGCAGCCAACGGGCGGGACGGCGCCAAAGGAAGACGGCACCCAGCGCGAGCAGGGGCCACCAATCCCGAGCCGCGGCGCGCATGTAGCCGGTGGAGAAGCCGCGCATCAGCGCCGAATAATGCAGGTTGAACCGGACCGCGCATTCCCACAGTTTCGGCCCGGCCCCGCTCCATACGAAATAACCCAGGGATAGGACCGCCGCGACCGCGACCCCCAGAAACGCCATGGCCCCCCCGCGCCAGGCCCCGGAGCGGCCCTCGCGCCGGTAGGCCCGATACAGCCAGAAGCAGCAGATCAGCAGCAAGGGCGGCAAGGCGATCTGCTTGTAAGCCACGGCCAGACTGGCGCAAAACGCCGCGAGGAGGAACTTCCCCGGACCCGGACGCTCCTCCCAGGAGACGTAGGCCGCCCAGGCGGCCAGCATGGGCAGCAGCAGGAACTTCTCGGTATAGGCGGCGTAGGGCGACACGGTCGGAAGCGAGGCCATGGTGACGAGCCACCAGGCCGAGGCCCAGCCCGCCGTTTCCCCGTAATAGTGCCTGGCCACGCGCCGCAGCAGCAGCGCCGCGCCCAGCAGCGCCAGCAATGCCAGCAAGCGCGGCGGCCAGGTGGCGTCGGGATCCAGCAGCCCGGCCAGCATGTAGGTGTAAATGATGAGAGGCGGCTTTTGCAGGAACGCGTCCCTGTAGGGAAGGCCGCCGTGCCCGAGCAGCCAGGCCGAATAGGCGAATTCGCCCTCGTCGCGCTCGAACGGCGCGGTCAAAGCGCCCCGGTTGAGCCAATACAGCGTGAACAACAGGCCGGCCAGGCACAAGCCGCCCAGCAGCCAGGCCGGCGCGCGAGAAGGGGGCTCTGGTTTCTTCTTCATCGTGCCCAGTGATTATAAACAAGTCCGACGCGGGCCGACAGCGTCCGCCCCCTCGATTTGGTATATTTATCATCCCCATGGAGACACCAGCCAAGCCGGCAGCCATGTCCGTGCTTCCCGAGGGCTTTCCCCCCGCCGCGCGCATCAAGGACCTCAAGGCCCGGGTGGGCCAGGAGGTGTCCCTGCAGGGCTGGCTCTACAACATGCGCAGCAAGGGCAAGCTGGCCTTCCTGCTCGTGCGCGACGGCTCCGGCATCTGCCAGTGCGTGGCTTTCTCGGGCGACGTGCCGCCGGAGGTCTTCGAGCGCGCCAAGTCCCTGACCCAGGAGACCGCCCTGGTCCTGCGCGGCGCGGCGCGCGCCGACGAGCGCGCCCCGGGCGGCGTGGAGATCGGGATCAAGGACCTGCGCGTGGTGCAGCAGGGCCCGGAGTTCCCCATCGGGCCCAAGGAGCACGGCCCGGACTTCCTGCTGGGCAACCGGCACCTCTGGCTGCGCTCCCGCAAGCAGGCCGCCATCGCCCGGGTGCGCCACCAGGTCAAGCGCGCCATCCAGGATTTCTTCGACGAGGACGGCTTCGTCCAGGTCGACGCCCCCATCTTCACCCCCAGCGCCTGCGAGGGCACGACCAACCTCTTCGAGCTCGACTACTTCGACGAGGGCAAGGCCTACCTGACCCAGTCGGGCCAGCTCTACATGGAGGCCGCCGCCATGGCCCTGGGCAGGGTCTACTGCTTCGGGCCGACCTTCCGGGCGGAGCGCTCCAAGACCCGCCGCCATCTCACCGAGTTCTGGATGGTCGAGCCCGAGGTCGCCTACCTCGACTTGGACGGCATAATGGCCCTGGCCGAGCGCTTCGTCGGCCGGATCGTGGCCCAGTGCCTCGACCGCTGCCGCGAGGATTTCAAGGAGCTGGAGCGGGATACCTCCAAACTGGAGAAAGTGGTCCCGCCCTTCCCCCGCGTGAGCTACGACGACGCGGCCGCGATACTGAAGCGCAAGGGCGTGGAGTTCACGTGGGGCGACGATTTCGGCGCTCCCCAAGAGACCGCCATCTCGGAAGAGTTCGACCGCCCCGTGATGGTGCACCGCTACCCCGCCGACGTGAAGGCTTTCTACATGAAGCGCGACCCGGCCGACCCGCGCCTGGCCCTTTGCGTCGACGTCATCGCCCCCGAGGGCTGCGGCGAGATCATCGGCGGAGGCCAGCGCGCCGACGACCTGGCCTACCTGGAGGGGCAGATCGCCAAGCACAACCTGCCCAAGGCCGCCTTCGAGTGGTACCTGGACCTGCGCCGCTACGGCTCGGTCCCGCACGGCGGCTTCGGCCTGGGGTTGGAGCGCACCACCGCCTGGCTCTGCGGCATCGAGCATATCCGGGAAACCATAGCGTTTCCGCGCATGCTCTACCGCATCTACCCCTGAGCGCCGGCGAACCGTCCCCAGGGACGGCGGCGAGCCCGCCAAGCTGTTGTCAAAACCGTCCCAGCTTGTCATTTTATGGTTATGAACGGCCCCCTGGCGCTGATCCTGGCCTGGGCCCTGCCGGCGGCGCCGCTCCACGGCCGGGAAAAGGTCCCCGCGCAATGGCTGGGGCATGCCGACGCGGTGACCTGCGCGGCCTACTCTCTGGACGGCAGGCTGGTCCTCACCGGCGGACGGGACGGCTTGGTGCGGCTCTGGGACCCCGCCTCGGGCGGGCTCCTCGCCTCCTTCGCCCAGGAATCGCCCGTGGCCGCGGTCGGCTTCAGCCCGGACGGGAAGCTCGCGATATCCGCGAGCGACCACCTGTCCTTCCGCGCCTGGGACACCGGGACCGGCGCGCTCGCCTACGCGCATCCCGGCCGCGACGTCTTCGTCTACACGGCCCGGGTCTCCCCGGATGGACGCTATGTGCTCTCCGGAGGCAGCGACCGGACCTTGCGCTTGTGGGACCCCGCCCGGAACATCGAGGCCGTTTATTGGCCGGGGCATCCGGACTATGCGCAGGCCGTCGCCTTCACCCGCGACGGAACCAAGGCCCTGGCCGGCGGCGGCCACACGGAGATATGGGACGTGGCCACGGGCCGCATGCTGGTGATCCTCCACGCCCCCGCGGACGTCGTCCTCGCCGCCGCCCTCTCGCCCGACGCGCGGCTGGCCCTGACCGCGGGCCCCGAGGGCGATATCCGGCTTTGGAGCGCGGCGACCGGAACGCTCCAGGCGGTCTGGAAGGCGCACCTTACTCCCGTCAACTGGCTCGATTTCTCCCCCGACGGCCGGCTCGCCGTCTCGGCGGGCGACGACCGGACGGTCCGGCTCTGGGACACGGCCTCGGGGCAGGTCCTCAAAACTTGGCTGGGGCATACCAACCAGGTGCGGACCGCGGTATTCTCGCCGGACGGCCGCTGGGTGCTCTCCGGCGGAGAGGACAAGGTCCTGCGCCTCTGGGACGCCGCGGCGGGCGCGGCCGAGGGGCGGATCCGGCGGCTTCAGAGCGAGGGCAAACGGCGCGGGATATAGCCGGCCGTCGACGCGGATTTTCTCATGCGCGAATGGCGGCAAAATTGAGATAATGGCTCATGCATCCTCTCGTCTCGGCGAGCCTGCGCGCGGCCTTGTTCGCCGCCGGCTTGGCCGTGGCCTGCCTGCCCAGGTGCCTGGAACTGCGCCTGGGAGGGCTGCTGGGGTCGGTCTTCCTGGCCGCGGACCGCAAGCGCAAGGCGATCGCGCGCGAGAACATGGCGCGCTGCCTGCCCGAACTGGCGCCCGAGCGGCGCGAGGACCTGCTGGCCGACAACTACCGTCACTACGGCATACTGGCCCTGGAACTGCTGCACTACTTTTCCCCGATCCCGGGCCACTGGCGGGCTTACGCCCGCCGCGTAGGGGCGCTGGAGGGCTACGAGCACTGGGACCGGGCCAACCGGCGCGGCAAGGGCGTGATCTTCATCTCCGCGCACATGGCCAACTGGGAGATGATGGCCGCCGTGGGAAGCCTGCACGGCATACCCCTGATCCTGGTCACCCGGCATCTCAAGCCGGAATGGCTGCACAAGCGCATCGAGGCCCAGCGTTTGAGCGTCGGCACGCGCGGGGTCTACCAGCCCCGGACCCTGCCCACCGTGCTCAAGGCCCTGCGCCGCGGCGAGTCCGTGGGCTTCGTCATGGACCAGTACATGCATCCGCCCATGGGCAGCCCCGTCCCCTTCTTCGGGGTCGAGGTCGACACCCTGGCCGCCGTGCCCGCCGTGATCAACCGCACCGGCGCGGCCGTCGTGCCGGTCACCCAGCGCCGCGAGCCCGACGGCCGGCTGCGCATCGTCATCTCGCCCGAGATCGAGCCCGGCCCCGCGTCCGCCGACCCCAAGGCCGCGACCGCGCGCCTGGTCGCCGAGGTCGAGCGCATGATCCGGGACAACCCGGGCCAGTGGCTATGGGTGCACCGGCGGTTCAAGAACGTCAAGGGCTAGAAGGGCTCAAATCGGCACGATTCGAGGGCCCGGCTTTTGCTCTTTTTTCCCCTCGGCCTTGAATCCCACCGCGGCCGCGGTCGCCTTGCATTCGGAGCCCTCGCACGCGGTTATTTCCGAACCCATCACGACGCAGCCCAGAAGACCCTGCTCCTGGCACTTCATGGCGGCGCCGTCCTCGGCTGATTTTCTAATCCCCAGCCGCTCCAAAGGAGAGATACCGACCTGCGCGGTAAGGGTTTTTGTTTCCGTCACGACTTGCGCGGCGGCCCCGCCGACGGGAGCGAACGCTTTCGCGAGCGCCGTCGCTTCGCACTTGGAGTTGCCGCAGCTGTCGATATTGGAAGCGATCGCCACGCAGGGCCGGAAGGTTTTCTCGCGGCACTCC
>JAQUMZ010000217.1 GCA_028717865.1 Elusimicrobiota bacterium
GCGGTTTGTTGTACGACCGCCGTTCGAACGGCCCGCGCTTGCTCTGCGACCGTAAGATTCTCTATCGCATCGGGAGCGAGAGAGGCTCGACTCATGACATTCAGAAGAGATGGAGCCAGGCTTTCGGAGATGCCTAAGGCCCCGAACAGCTGGAGATTGTTTTCAAAATGACGGATCCAGGCGCCGGTACGGACTTGCGCGGAAGATTGTGGCTGAGTCCCGCCGGGTCGGGCCGTGTTGGCGGCGGCAAAGGCCGACATCGGCAGGGACATCCATAGAAGGGAAGCCGTCAGCAAACAGGCCAACGATTTCTTGACGACAATTTTAGATGGCATACAGCCTCCTCCCCGCCGGAACCAACATCAAGGTCAGTATTGATCAGCGGGCGGAGGATTGCATGGGGCTAGAGGACCCTGCGCTAGCCGCCGAGGACCCTGGTTGATTTGGGCCCAAAGACCCCTTGGAAAAGGGGTCGTCGGAATTTGAAGGTTAGTCG
This sequence comes from Elusimicrobiota bacterium, assembly GCA_028717865.1. Lineage (GTDB taxonomy): Bacteria > Elusimicrobiota > Elusimicrobia > UBA1565 > UBA9628 > UBA9628. The sequence goes on from JAQUMZ010000217.1 coordinate 497, forward strand.
CTGATTCCGGCCCGCACCTGCCGCGCCGCGTTGCGCATCCTTTCGGCCTTGGCCCCGTCCCCTTCGAGCCGGGCCGCGGCCTCCAGGGCCCAGGCCGCCTCCCGGGCCTGGCCGCGCCCGGCCTGCAGCAGCCCCAGGTTCAGGTAGGAGGCCTCGAAATTCGGGTCGGCCCGGATGGAGAGCCGGTATTCCTCGGCGGCCCGGTCCGGCCAGCCCTGGTTGGCGTAGATCACGCCCATGCTGTAATGCGTGACCGCCATGTCCTCCTCGCCGATTAGCCTCAGCCGCGACAGCTGGAAGGAGGCGGCCAAGAGCAGGCCCAGGGCCGCGGCCTTGAGCCAGGACCGGCCCCGCAGCAGCGCCTCCAGGCGCGTGAAGGCGAAGGCCGCGAAGGGTATGAGCGCCGCCGCCGCGGGAAAGCGGTAGCGTGACAGGACCATGAAGGCGGCGTTGAGCGCCAGATAGGCCAGGACGTAGGCGTGCGCCGGGAAGGTCCGCCGCCAGGAGGCCAGGCTCCAGAGCATGCCCGCCAAGCCCAGGGGCGCCACCAAGCCCCAGCCGGGCAGGGGCAGGGGGCCCAGCCGCGAGAAATTTTGAAACAACGTCAGGAAGAAATTATCCGGAGGCTCGCGGCGGTTCCAGAAATAGCCGGCCTTGCGCCGCACCAGCCGCCAGGCCTCGCGGGGCCGCAGGACGAACCAGTCGCGGGCCCGGCCGGCCCAGTAGCGGTCGGCCTCGCGCGCCGAGAGCTCCCGGCCCAGGACGCGCCGGGCCTCGGCTTGGAAATCCTCGTATTGATGCCCCGGCCCGCCGCGGGCGAAAGACGCGGGCCGGTTGAGCCCGTCGGCTTCTGGGTTGTTGCCCAGGTAGAGGTTGACCCCGCCGCTGGCCGTCGCCAGGCCCCAGCCCGAGGCGGGATCGACCAGCCGGTTGCGTATCTGGAAAGGCAGCATGGGCAGCCAGGTCCCCAGCAGCAGAAGCCCCGCGGCCGCGGCCAGCCTGGCCCGGTTCGCGTAAAGCAGCCCCGCGCACCAGAGCAGCGACAGCGGCAGCAGGGCCAGGGCCGTGGGCCGAAACGCGGCCGAGGCGCCCAGGCACAGGCCCGCGGCCAGCCAGGTCCCAAGTCCCCCGCGCCGGGCGCCGAGCAATGCGAGCAGCCAGGCCGAGTTGAGCAGGTAGATGTGCAGCTCGCCCAGGTAGCGGGATTCGAAGAAAAAGGCCGGTCCGTAGAGCGCGGCCAGTATCCCGGCGACCCAGGCGCAGCGGCGGTCGAACAGCTCGTCGGCGACGCGGAAGATCAGCGCGGCGGCCAGCGCGCCCAGGACGTGCTGGAATACGAATACGGCCGCGAACCCCGTGCCCGTCAGCTTGCCCAGCAGGGCCAGGAGATAGGGATAGGCCGGATTGAAGCGGAAGGGGCCCAGGCTCGGGGCCAGCCAGCCTTCCCGGGCGATGACATCCGCCCAGGCGCGGAAGATGTTGTCGTCGAGCAGGGGCGTGCGCAGCCAGAAGTCCCCGCGGTTGAGCCAGAGATGGACGAGCCGCAGGGCCAGGGCGCAGAGAAACAGCGCCAGTCCGGCCGGGACGCGGCCCCGCGGGGCGGAGCAGACCGTCGCAACGGCCGGGCGCCGGCGGCTCAGGGTTCGGCCTCCAGCAGTTCGGCCAAAAGCGCGGCGAGTTGCCGCATGTCCACCGGCTTGGGGACGATTCCGCGGGCGCCCAGCAGCTTGGCGTCGCGCGCGAGCTCGTCGTCGCAGTGTCCGCTCACGATGAGAACGGGGGCCGCCGTCGCGCGCCGGATCCCGGCCAGGGCCTTGAGCCCCGTCATGCCGGGCAGGTTGTTGTCCAGCAGGATCAGGTCGAAGCGCTCCGCGCCCAGGCGGGCCAGCGCGTCCTCGGCGCTTCCCGCCGCGGCCGTGGAGTAGCCGCGGCTTTCCAGCTGCCGGCGCAAGATGTCCCGCACGCAGAGCTCGTCATCGACTATCAGTACGCGCGCGCCGGAGGGCATGGCACATTATACAAATGCGGCCGCCCGGGGTTGATTCCGGCCGGGTTTCTGGTATCATTTAGCCGTGCCCCGCGCGCGCATCGGACTCATCCTGATTTCGGCGCTGCTGGCCGGCTGTGCTGCGCCCCGGCCCGTCCTTTACCCCGATGAGCGCCTCCAGGCCATGCCCAAGGAAACCGTGTCTCGGGACATCGCCGACTGCGACGCCCGAGCCAAGGAGTACGTCCAGGCCAACAAGGGGCGGATCGTGGCCCGCCGCACCGGGGCGGGCGCGATGTTCGGGGCTTTTCTGGGGCTGATCGCCGGGGCCTTCACCGGCGACTACGGCCGGGCCGTGTCGGAGGGTGCGGCGATGGGCGCGGCCACGGGTCTGATCCACGGCGCGGTGACGGCCAACAGCCCCGAGGGCGTGCACCGGCGCTTCGTGGAGTATTGCCTGATCGAGAAGGGCTACAAGCCCATGGGCTGGAAATAAACGCCAGCCGCAGCAGGGGCCGCAAGGTCTCCCAGCCCGCGGGGCCCTCGGCCAGCATGACCGCCACCGAGGCCTGGGCCGAGGCCGGGGCGGCCAGGCGTTGGGGGCGGCGTTCGGCCAGTTCGGCGCGCAGCGCCGCGAAAGGTTGTTCCATGGGAGGCTTGGCCCGGCTCGCCCTTTGGCACGGACACGACCGTGTGCCAGGCTTCGTCGGGCACAGGCTTATGCCGTAGTATGCGCAGGCGCTGTTGCAATGCGCTGCGAGATTGTATCCCAGGATGGGATTGTGGCATTCCATGTTATAATTAGGAAACTCTAGAGTAAGCTACTGTAAAGGAACCAATATCATGTGGATGGGTCGAGAGCAAGAACTGGGGACATTAAAACGGATCGCCCAAAGCGACCGGGCGGGGTTTCTTTTGCTCTACGGCAGGCGCAGGGTCGGCAAAAGCGAACTCATCGACCAGTTCCTGAAGTCACAGCCCGGCGTGCGCCTGCTGGCGCGGGAGGAAGCCGAGGCGCTTCAACTCAAGCAGGTTTCAGAAGTTTTGGCGGAGCATTTTCAAGACGGGCTTCTCAAAACCAATCCCTTCACGAAATGGGACGCGTTCTTCTACTACCTGGCGGACAAGGCCAAGGAACGGATCGTCATCGCCCTTGATGAGTTCCCCTACCTCGTCGGGACCAACAGCTCCCTCCCCTCCTTGCTCCAGTACCATTGGGACCAGAAGCTCCGCAAGACCAAGATCCTTCTGATCCTTTGCGGCTCCAGCATCGCCATGATGGAGAACCTCATGGGATCGCGGTCGCCTCTCTACGGCCGCAGGACCACGCAACTGCTCCTCAAGCCACTGCGTTTTGCCGATGCGCTCCCGCACCTGGGGCATGCGCGACAAGCCGTGGAGGCCTACTCGGTGTTCGGCGGAACGCCGGCTTATCTCGTGGAGTATGACCGGCACCAAGGCCTCTGGCACAACATTCGGGAGAAGATACTAAGCCCGGAACGCGCCCTCTACCGGGACGCGGAGTTCGTGCTGCGCCAGGAGGTCCGCGAGCCGCGGGCCTACTTCTCGATCCTGGAATCCATCGCCAAAGGGAACACCAGGATCGGGCATATCATCAACGATACGGGGCTCGACAAGGGCGTGGTGGCCAAGTACCTAGGGGTCTTGAGCGACCTGCATCTGGTCCGGCGCGAGGTGCCTATCACGGAGAAGAGTCCGGCGAAATCCCGCAAGGGGATTTACCGCCTTTCGGACTATTACTTCCGGTTCTGGTTCCGCTTCGTCTACCCTTACGCCCAGGCAATTGAAGAAGGCCGCCAGGACTGGCTCGTGGACAAAGTCATCCGGCCGCGCCTGGATGAGTTCGTCGGCCCTGTCTTCGAGGCCGTGGCCCGCGAAGCCCTGCAGGCCATGGACAGCGCCGGGCAGCTTCCATTCCAACTCGTCAAGATCGGCCGGTGGTGGGACAAGGACGCCGAGATCGACCTGATCGGCATCGGCGAAAAGGAGAACATCTTCTGCGAGGTCAAGTGGAGCGACAATGTCGACGCATCAGAGGTGGTGTACCAACTCCAGCAGAAGGCCGCGAGCGCCGGCCTCAAAGGCAAACCCCACTTCTGCGTGATCGCCCGGAGCTTCAAGCGCGAAGCGGCGGACACGCTTCATCTGGATTTAAAGAAGCTGGAGAAGTTCCTTGCCTGATTGTTTCGCCAGGCCAAACTGCACACAAAAACGCACAATTTATTCTGGAGCATTTTTAGGCCGCTGTATTTCCGCATCAAGAAAAGTGTTGTAATCCTGTCGGTATCCATTTTGGGGTCGTGGTGTAGCTTGGTTTAACACGCTGCCCTGTCAAGGCGGAGACCGCAGGTTAAAATCCCGTCGGCCCCGAGTTCCACTTTATTCGATTATCCGCTGTTCCGTCGTCGTTCTTCTGCGTTTTATTGCGCCGTTCGGCCGGTTTTGTCAATTTTCTTACTGGTTTGCTCAGTCACCCCTCGCTCAAGGTCAGGTTAGTTGCACTTTCGGGCTTTTGTTCCCTTCGCGGCTTTTCGCGCCGACATCATCACTGGTTTGATCCCGCCTGCCCTGAACGATGGGACTGCGTAATTTTTGCTCCTCCGCATCCAGGCCTTGGCACCGTGCATCAGCAGTTTGTGGAGCTCTTCAATAGGCGACTCGTTTTGAACCTC
>JAQUMZ010000218.1 GCA_028717865.1 Elusimicrobiota bacterium
CTTCAAGGGCAACCCCCGGGAGATATACGGGCCGGGAACCGTCGTGCCCTGGCCGGCCTACACCCGGCGCTTCGACTTCGAAGCCGAGATCGCGTGCGTCATCGGCAAGGCGGGCCGCGATCTCGATCCCCGACAGGCCCTGACGCACATCGCGGGCTTCACGATACTCAACGACTTCTCGGCGCGCGACATCCAGAAATCCGAGATGCTCTGCGGCCTGGGCCCGGGCAAGGGCAAGGATTTCGCCTACGGCCTGGGCCCGAGCCTGGTCACCGTAGACGAGCTGGGTCCCGAGGCCGACCTGGAGGTCAGGATATCGGTCGACGGCGAGCTCTGGAGCCGGGGCAGCACCCGCGACCGCTACTGGAGCTGGGGCCTGATGATCTCCCACGTCAGCCAGGAGGAGACCATCCTGCCCGGAGACGTCCTGGGCTCGGGCACCTTCTACCGCGGCTGCGGGCTCGACCTGAACCGCTGGCTGCTGCCCGGACAGGAGGTCGAGCTGGACGTGGACCGGCTGGGCAGCCTGCGCCACACGATCAGCAAGCCCAAGGCCGCCAAGAGGCTCAAGTACGAGCGTGGTTAAGTGCCCGGCTTGCGGCTTCGAGTCCCCCGACGGGGCGTCGTGGTGCGATTTCTGCAAGGAGCCCTTCGCCAAGAAGGCCGCGCCGCCTGAGATTCCGGACGCGCCCCCCTCTGGCCCGAGCAAGGAAGTGCTGGCCAGGGCGGCGCAGGATGCGGCCCTGGCCCGCGACCTGCTGAGGTCGGATCAGGACAAGATTCCCGCGGCGCCCGATTGGCTGCGCTGGGCGGCGTGGCTGCTGCTGGGCGCGGTGGTCATCTTCGCCATGACCATGCTGGGAATATTCCTGGCCAAAAGGAGCGCCTGGGAGGATGACGCCGCCGTCAGCCGCCGCTTCGAACAGCGTCCTTAGGCCCCGACTTCTTCCCGTCGGGCGGATTCGTGAAATACGTGAAGGCGGGGCACCGCCAGGAGAAGTTCACGAAGCCCAGGTCGGAGCCGCCGAAGGCGGCGAAGCGCGCGCGCCCGGCGTTGAGGGCGCGCTTGGGCCCGGCGTTTACGGCGGCCAACTCCACCTCGCCGCTGCCCGGGAATCTCTCCACGAAGTCTATCCCCTTGGCCCGCAAAGTGAAGGAATCCTCGTCCGAGTCGGTTTTGCCCGTGACCCTTACCGCGGCGAGCTTCACGCCCTCGAGATACCCTTCCTGAATCAACAAACGCGCCTCCAGGTGCAGCCTCTGCCGGCGCAGCGCCTCCGGATAGACCGAGATGACAAGCCAGCGGTCCTCGCCGGCCGGATGCACGCGCGCCGCGGCCCGCGCCGCAGAGGATTCGCCTTTGTAGCCCTTGCCCGCCTTGCGCAAGCGCCGTTCGAACGAAGACTTGGCTGCCGGAAGGTCCGGCCGCAGGACCACGGATATCGGCTCCCAATCGGCGGCTTCCTTGTGCACTACGACGTTGGAGCGCGGACGCGGCGGCGCCTCGGGCAAGATCGCCGCCGGCGCGGTACTGGACACGGCCGTCTGCGCGGCCGGGGCGCTGGACACGGCGGCCGGCTGCTCCGCCGCGGGCGGCTCCTCCGGCTGCGCCCAGGCGGGCAAACAGCCTGCGGCCAGCAGCAGCAGGACCCTCATTCGGAGAGCATGCGCAAGGTATCTTTCAGGCGATCGTGGCGCTGGCGGGCCGCGTCGTGCTGCGACCGCGACAATTCCACCTCGGCGGCCGGGGCGCGGGCCAGGAAGTCCGGATTGTTGATCTTGGCCGAGATCTTGGCCAGCTCGGCCTCGACCTTGACGAGCTCCTTGCGCAGGCGCTCGCGTTCCTGGCCGAAGTCTATGAGGCCCTCCAGCGGGACGAAGAAGCTCATGCCCGCGGCCACGGCCGTGGCGCTGAAGGGGGGCCGCACTCCCTCCTCGGCATACGAGAGCGCCTCGGCGCGGACCAGGGCCTTGACGTAGGCGGAGCGCTTCCGCAGCAGCTCGCGCGCGGCCGCCGACCCTCCGGCGGCCACGACGCGCACGGCCAGCCCGGGCGGCAGGCCCAGTTGCGCGCGCAGCGAGCGCAGGGCCGTCACCGCCTCCATCACGACCCCCATCTCGCGGCGGGCCTCCTCGTCGGTCCAGTCGGCGGCGAGCTCCGGCAGGCCGGTCTCTACGATGAAGCCCCCCGGTTTCGCCGCGGCGCCCATGCATGGAGCCAGGGCGGCGTGGAGCTCCTCGGTGATGAAGGGCATGAAGGGATGCAGCAGGCGCAAGGTCCCGTCCAGCACCGCGGCCAGGACCGCGCGCGCCGCGGCCCGGGCCGCCTCTTCGGAGCCCTGGAGACGGATCTTGGCCAGCTCGACGTACCAGTCGCAGAAGCGGTCCCAGAGGAAGCGATAGAGCGCCTCGGCGGCGGCGGCGGGCTCGTAGGCGTTGAGCCGCTCGCGCACCAGGGCCAGGGTCCTCTGGTACTCGTCCAGTATCCAGCGGTCGCAAAGCTCCAGCCGGCCGCGGTCGACGCTCTCCAGCGCCGCGGCCGGCGTCCCGGCCAGGTTCATGAGCACGAAGCGGGTCGAATTCCACAGCTTGTTGGCGAAGTTGCGCGAGCCGGTGATCGAGCTCTCGGCGAAAGGTATGTCCTTGCCGGGATAGGCCTGGACGATAAGCGAGAAGCGGAAGGCGTCGGTTCCGTACTTGTCCATCATGACCAGGGGATCGACGACGTTGCCCAGCGACTTGGACATCTTCTTGCCGTGCTTGTCTCGCACGATGCCGTGGATGAGGGCCTCCGGAAACGGGACCTCCCCGGTCAGCGCCAGGCCCATCATCTGCATGCGCGCCACCCACAGGTAGAGTATCTCGTAGCCCGTCACCAGCAGGGAGGTGGGATAGAAAAACTTGAGTTCCGGGGTGCGGGCCGGCCAGCGGAACACCGAGAAAGGCCACAGCGAAGAGGAAAACCACGTGTCGAGCACGTCCGGGTCGCGGACGAACTCGGCTCCGCCGCAGACCGGGCAGGACTCGGGCTGGCGCCGGGAGAGGACCCCGCGGGCGCCCTCCACCTGATGAAAATCCGTCTTGATGCGCTCGCCGTGGCAGCCGACGCAGTACCAGACCGGTATGCGGTGCCCCCACCATATCTGGCGCGATATGCACCAGTCCTTGATCTGGGCCAGCCAGTCGCGGTACGGCTTGGCCCAGGAGCCGGGATAGAGCCGGAAGCGCCCCGAGTCCAGGGCGAGCATGGCCGGCTTGGCCAGCTCCTCCATGCGCACGAACCACTGCCACGACAGCAGCGGCTCGATGGGCTGGTTGCAGCGGTAGCAGACCCCCACGCTGTGGGGATGCTCCTGCGTCTTCTCCAGCAGGCCCGCCGCCTGGAGGTCCGCGACGACCTGGTCGCGCGCCGCCTCGCGCGAGAGGCCCGCGTAGGCCGCGCCCGCGGCCTCGGTCATGCGCCCGTCGGGCGCGATGACGGTGACCGAGGCCAGGCCGTGGCGCCGGCCGATCTCCAGGTCGTTGGGGTCGTGGGCGGGCGTGACCTTGAGGGCCCCGGTGCCGAAATCCGAGTCCACGTAGTCGTCGGCCACCACCGGGATCTCGCGGCCGGCCAGGGGCAGGCGCAGCTTCTTGCCGGCCAGGTCCCGGTAGCGCGCGTCCTTGGGATTGACCGCCACGGCGGTGTCACCCAGCATGGTCTCGGGGCGTGTGGTCGCCACCACGGGCCCACGCGAGCCGTCGGCGGCGGGATAATGGATGTGCCAGAGGCGGCCCTTGCGCTCCTCGAACTCGACCTCGATGTCGGAGAGGGCCGTGCCGCAGCGCACGCACCAGTTGACCATGCGCTCGCCGCGGTAGACCAGGCCGCGCTCCCAGAGCGCCTTGAAGGCCTCGAAGACGGAGTCGGCGCGGTCCTCGTCCATGGTGAAGGCCTCGCGCCGCCAGTCCAGGGCGCAGCCCAGCCGCTCGAGCTGGCCGAGGATGACGCTCTTGCACTGCTTGGTCCAGGCCTGCATGCGGGCCTGGAACTTCTCGCGGCCCAGGGCGTGGCGCGTGAGCTTCTCGGCCTTGAGCTGCTTCTCCATCACGCTCTGGGTGGCGATGCCGCCGTGGTCCGTGCCCGGGATCCAGCAGACCGGCCGGCCCTGCATGCGCTGGTAGCGGATCAGCAGGTCCTGCAAGGCGTTGTCCAGGGCGTGGCCCACGTGCAGGGCGCCGGTCACATTGGGCGGAGGGATGACGACGACGAAGGGCTTGCCGCCCGCTCCCGGCTCGGCGTGGAACAAATCCGCCGCGCGCCAGCGCGCGCTCCATTTCGCCTCGACCGGCTGGGGGTCGTAGGCCTTGTCGAGGGGCGGCTCCGGGCGTCCGTCCGGCCGGCCGGTCATAGCAGGTCCGAGGCCAGCGCCGCCAGCGGGCTGCGCTCGCTCTTGGTGAAGGTGACGTGGCCGAAGCTGGGCTGACCCTTGAAGCGCTCGACCAGGTAGGTCAGGCCGTTGGAGGAGGCGTCGAGGTAGTAGTTGTCGATCTGGTAGGGGTCGCCGGTGAGAATGATCTTGGCGCCCTTGCCGGCCCGCGAGATGATGGTCTTGACCTCGTGGGGGGTCAGGTTCTGCGCGTCGTCGATGATGATGTAGAGGTTGGGCAGGCTGCGCCCGCGCAGGTAGGTGACCGCCTCGATCTCCAGGGTCCCGTCCTCCAGGAGCATCTGGATGTCCATGTCCGAGGTCTCCAGGGAGCCCTTGGGCCGCTCCAGCAGGAAGCTCAGGTTGTCGTAGATGGCCCCCATCCAGTTGGTCAGCTTTTCCTGCTTGGTCCCGGGCAAAAATCCTATGTCGTGGCCGACCGCGACCACGGGCCGGCCGACCAGTATGCGGCGGAAGATCTTGTCCTCGAGCGTCTGCTGCAGGCCCGCGGCCAAGGACATCATGGTTTTGCCCGAGCCGGGGACCCCGATCAGGGTCACCAGCTGGACGTCCTTGTTGAGCAGCAGCTCGATGGCGAAGCGCTGCTCGGTGTTCAGTGGCTTGATGCCCCAGGGCGCGGCGTCGCCCTTGGTGATGGGCACCAGGGCCGCGGCCTTGGCGTCGAAGCGGGCCAGGGCGCTCTGGGAGCCGCCGTTGGCGTTCTTGAGCACGG
>JAQUMZ010000219.1 GCA_028717865.1 Elusimicrobiota bacterium
CATCCGGCGCAAGACGCGCAAAAAACCCAGGCGCCGGGGGGTGGCGCACACGCCGCGCAGGCGCAGCCGGCTGCCCGGCACGAGCGCGGCGGCCGCGATCCAGAAGGCCGCGGCGGAGGGGTCGGCGGGCAGGTCCACGCGCGCCGCGCGCAGGGGCGCGCCGCCGCGCAGGCGGACGGCCCGGCCGCGCTTGCGCAAACGTGCGCCGAAGAGCGGCAGCAGGCGCTCGGTGTGGTCCCGGGTGGGGCGGGGCTCGACGACGACCGTCTCGCCCCGGGCGAAGAGCCCCGCGAGCAGGATCGCGGATTTTACCTGGGCGCTGGCCTGCGGGGGGCGGCAGCGGATGCCGCGCAGATCGCCGCCGCTTACGCGCAGGGGCAGGCGGCCGCCGGCGCTGAGCCGTATGCGGGCGCCCATCCGGCGCAGGGGCGCCGCCGCGCGCGCCATGGGGCGCCGCCGCAGCGAGGGGCCGCCCGTCAGGCGCGCGGCGAAGGGCTGGCCGGCGAGAACGCCCAGCAGCAGGCGCGCCGTCGTGCCCGACTCCCCGGCGTCGAGCGGGCCCGCGGGGCGCAGCAGGCCTCCCGGCCCCCGGCCGTAGACGAGCAGCCGGCCGGGGCGCTCCTCGAAAATCGCGCCCAGAGCCTCCAGGCAGCGGCGCGTGGCGGCTATGTCGTCGCAGTCGGGCAGGCCGCGCAGCTCGCTGACGCCCTCGGCCAGGGCGGCCAGCATGAGGCAGCGGTGCGCGCTGGACTTGTCGCCGGGAACGCGGATTTGTCCCCGCAGGGGGCCGCCCGGCCGCACCCGCATACGCATCAAGCCGGAGGCGCCGCCAAGCCGCCGTCCAAGGCCGCGGCGAGCCGGCCCAGGCGGCCCATGAGGGCCTGGAATTCCTCCAGCCGCAGGGAATGCGCGCCGTCGGAGAGCGCCGCGTCGGGATTTTCGTGCACTTCCACCAGAAGCCCCCGCGCTCCCGCCGCGGCGGCCGCCAGGGCGTTCGCCTCGACCAGGCCGCGCCGGCCGGCGGCGTGGCTCGGATCCACGAAGACGGGCAGGCGCGAGAGCTCCCGGACCAGGGAAACCGCCCCCAAGTCCAGCGCGCGGCGCTCGCCTTCTCCGGGTAGGCGGTGCCCTCTTTCGCAGAGCACGACGTTTTCGTTGCCCGAGTCGAGCACGTATTCCGCCGCGAGCAGCCATTCCTCGATCGTGGCGCCCTGGGCGCGCTTGAGCAGGACCGGCTTGCCCGCGCGGCCCAGTTCCTTGAGCAGGGGGAAGTTCTGCATGTTGCGCGCCCCGACCTGCAGGACGTCGGCCGCGGCGGCGACCTCGCCGACGTCGCGGGGGTCGAGCACCTCGGTGATTACGGGCAGGCCGGTGCGCCGCCGGGCCAGCCCCAGCAGGCGCAGTCCCTCGCGGCCCAGCCCTTGGAAGCTGTACGGGGAGGTGCGCGGCTTGAAGGCGCCGCCGCGCAGGATGTGCGCCCCGGCGGCCTTCACGGCCTGCGCGGTGCGCAGGAAGGTCTCCTCGCCCTCCACGGCGCAGGGTCCCGCCGCGACCACCAGGCCGGCCGCGCCCAGGCGCAAGCCGCCCACCGCCACGACCAGATCGTCGGGGCGGGTGCCGCGGCCGGCGAGGGGGAAGGCCTCCGGCATCTTAGCGCAGGGTCTGGAGCTCGCCCTTGCGGCGATTCTTGCGCACGTCGTGCCAGGGGAAGACCCGGCCGTTCATCGCGGCGTAGACCCCGGGCGGCAGGCTCTGCGCGAAGGAAAGCGCGCTGCCCAGGTTGAACATCCCGTCCGAGCTTCCGAATTTATAGGGGACCATGGCCCCGGTGAGCACCACGGTCTTGCCCTCGACGCGCGGCCCCAGCAGGCGGGCGGTCTCGACCAGGGTGTCGGTGCCGTGGGTGACTACGATGTGGCGCTCGCGGGCGCGCAGGCACTCGGCCAGCACCCGGCGGCGGTGGGCCGAGGTCATGTTGAGGCTGTCGATCATCATGAGCGGGCTGAGGGCTATCTTGAGCCGGCAGCGCCCCAGCCGCAGCATCTCCGGGATGTGGGTCCGGCGGAAGAACAGCGTTCCGTCGAGCTCGTTGTACTCCTTGTCGAAGGTGCCGCCCGTGACGATGATTCGAATGGCCATGATTCAGTCGCGCAGGAAGGCCGAATAGCCCTTGTAGGTCATGTAGACGTCGAACTTGCCCGCGACCTCCCACGGCGCGTGCATGGAGAGCAGGGGGGTGCCGCAGTCCACCACGTTCATGCCGTAGCGGGCCAGCAGGAGGGCGATGGTCCCGCCGCCGCCCTGGTCGACCTTGCCCAGCTCGGCGGCCTGCCAGGCCACGCCGTGCTCGGAGAAAATGCGCCGGATCTCGGCCACGAACTCGGCGCCGGCGTCGCTGGCGCCGGACTTGCCGCCGACGCCGGTGTATTTGCTCATGCAAACGCCGTGGTTGAGCAGGGCGGCGTTCTTTTTCTCGGAGACCCCCGCGAAGAGGGGATCGAAGGCGGCGTTGACGTCGGCCGAGAGCATACCCGAGGCGCTCAGCGCGCGCTTGAGGGACAGCTCGCTGTAGGCTCCGCCGCAGAGGGCCAGCATCTCGCCGACGCTGTTTTCCAGGAAGTTGGACTCCATGCCCGTGGCCCCGTGCGAGCCGATCTCCTCCTTGTCGCAGAGCAGCACGCAGCTCGCGCGCTCCGGGGTCCCGGGCAGTTCGAGCAGGGCGCGCAGGGCCGCGTAGGCGCAGACCCGGTCGTCCTGGCCGTAGCCGATGACGAGCGAGCGGTCGAAGCCCGCCTCGCGCGGCGCGCCGGCGGGGACGAACTCGAGCTCGGCCGACAGGAAGTCCTCCTCCGTGATGCCGTAGCGCTGCCGCAGCAGCTCCAGGACGCGGAGCTTTATCCTTTCCTTGGCCTTCTTGTCCCGGCTGGGCACGGAGCCGACCAGGACGTCGAGATTCTCGCCCTCGATCGCCTCGGACATGGTCTTGCGCATCTGCTCGCGCCCCAGGTGGGGCAGCAGGTCCGTGATGCAGAAGACCGGGTCGCCCGGCTCCTCGCCGACGCGGACGGCGATCTTGCGGCCGTCGGGCTTGACGAATACGCCGTGCAGGGCCAGGGGGACGGCGACCCACTGGTATTTCTTGATGCCGCCGTAGTAGTGCGTGTCGAGCAGGGCCAGCTCGCCGCTTTCATAAAGCGGGTTTTGCTTGACGTCGAGGCGCGGGCTGTCGGTGTGGGCGCCCACGATGCGCAGGCCCTGCTCCAGGGGCCGGCGGCCCAGGATGGCGGCCAGCAGGGCCTTGCCGCCGCAGCCGCGGTAGACCTTGTCGCCGGGGGAGAGCTTGGCGCCCGCGGCGACGAGCTCGTCAAGGTCGCGGAAGCCCGCGCCGCGCAGCAGCGCGACGGCCTGGTCGTGGGCCTCGCGCTCGGTCTTGGCCGCGCCCAGGAAGCCCAGGTAGTCCGCGCAGTATGATTCCAGCTTCTTGGCTTCGGCGGGCGGGAGCTTCTCGTAGCCGTTGGGACGGTCGTAGGTCAGGGCGGTCTTGGTTTTCATGGTGATTTCCGTATTTCACCAAATACGGCGCGGAATGTCTAAATCTTTAGCGGGTTCTATCGCGCTCGTTGGGATTTCTATTCTCGGCCGCCTGTCTTCAGTTCCATCTCAAGATCCTTAATCGTAGGCAGAGTGCCTTTCAGCTTTTCCGGCAGAGCTTTGGTCAGTTTGTAGGCCGAGACGCCGATGGGCTTGTGTGTGTCGCGTAGCGCGTACTCCGCTATGAGCTTCTTGCGTGATCGGCAGAGGATCATGCCAATCGAGGGCTGGTCAGCCTCGTGTCGCAGCCGATCATCAACTGCTGAGAGATAGAAGTTCATCTTACCCGCATACTCCGGTTTAAATGGACCGTTCTTCAGCTCGATGACTATGAAGCATCGCAGGCGCAGATGATAGAAGAGCAGATCAATAAAGAAGTCCTCGCCCTCGACTTCGAGGTGCACTTGCCGGCCGACAAAGGCAAAGCCCACGCCCAGCTCAAGCAAGAATTTCTGGATATGGTTTACGAGCCCTTGCTCCAACTGCCTCTCGCGGGCATCGTCGGCCAGCGTCAGGAAATCGAACATGTAGGGGTCCTTGATCGTCTGATGCGCCAGGTCAGACTGAGACGCGGGCAGAGTCCGCTTGAAATTGGTAACGGCCTGGCCTTGACGATCGTAAAAGCCGGAATCGATTTGATGGGCCAGAATATCACGGCTCCATCCATGTTCGACGGCCTGGTGAGCGTACCAGAGCCGCTCCAATGGGTCCTTGATTTTCTCAATGAGGATGACGTTATGGAACCAGGGAATCCGCCCCAGCACGGCGGGCATCTCCGAGCCGGTTAATTCTCGCGCAAGCTGCGCGAGAATTGGCTTGGTCAAATCTCGCGCAGGCTGCGCGAGATTCTTCACCTCGCTGTAGCCGCGAAAAAAAGCCCGCATACGCCAAAGATTGCCGCCTGAGAAACCGCCAACGCCGGGGAACTCCTTATGAAGATCGGCAGCCAGCCGCTCGACTACCGCCTTGCCCCAGCTCTCGTGCTCCTGCCGCTCAACGATGGACTTGCCGAGGTCCCAGTAAAGGCCGAGCAGTTCGCGACTCGCGGAGAGCGCCGCCTTGCCCTGGGTTGACCGGATACGCGACTTAACGTCCTCAAGGAACTCGCGATAGCCGGCAGGCAAAGCCAACGACACGGACGCGGCGGCCCCCTTGACGACAGCTCTTGAGTCCTTCCTCGAAAGCATGTATTCCTTACCGGATAACGCAACAGCACCTTCCGGCCGGAAGCTCGCTGGCGCTGAAATTTTGCAGTTTCTAAGTCTAACAAAAACTGGCGCGCCCTGTCTCAATAAGCCCCGCAGCAACAAAGTGCCCCCCGTGTCAAGTCATCTAAGAATGTTGCCGAAGGGTAGGTGATCATCGTCGGCCGGTCTTCTTTATTTTTTGCTTCTTTTTTCTTTCTGTGGACGGTTGTGGATTTCTGTGGACAACATGCATGACCCTTCGGCGTGCGCAGCACGCCGAAGCCCGGCCCGCGCAGCGGGACGGAAGAACCGCTCAGCCCAGGCAGCGCGGTTCTTCCGCCGGCCCCTGCGGGGCCGTCGGTTCCGCGCGCCTGACAAGGC
>JAQUMZ010000220.1 GCA_028717865.1 Elusimicrobiota bacterium
CCCGGGAAGTCACGGGCGCCCGCAACCTCGTCATGGCGGGCGGCTGCGCCTTGAATTGCGTGGCCAACGGCTTGATCGCCCGCGAGAGGATATTCGACCGGCTCTTCATCCAGCCCGCGGCCGGAGACGCCGGCGGGGCCCTGGGCGCGGCCCTGCTGACCTGGCACGAGTACCTAGGCCGGCCGAGGGTCCCGGCCGTTCCCGACGCGCAGAAGGGGTCCTATCTCGGGCCGCGCTACTCGAACGAGGCCATCGCGGAAGTCCTCCAGGGCTTCGGCGCCAAAGCCACGCTTTATTCCGACGCGGAGCTGCCCGCCCGGGTGGCGGAGCTCATCGCGGCGCAGAAGGTGGTCGGGCTCTTCGGCGGCCGCATGGAGTTCGGGCCGCGCGCCCTGGGAGCGCGCAGCATAGTCGGCGACGCGCGCAGCCCCAAGATGCAGTCCCAGATGAACCTCAAGATCAAGTTCCGCGAGTCGTTCCGGCCGTTCGCTCCCAGCGTGCTGGCCGAGCGGGCGAGCGAGTATTTCGACGGGGAGGCGGACAGTCCCTACATGCTGCTGGTGGCCGCGGTCAAGGACCAGAAGCGGCTGCCCTCGGACGAGCGGATGAAGGGCCTGTTCGGCATCGACAAGCTCAACGTGCCGCGCAGCGTCGTGCCCGCCATCACCCACGTGGATTATTCGGCGCGCCTGCAGACCGTGTCGGACCGGACCAATCCCCGCTACCACCGGATCATCAAGGCCTTCCACGACCGCACGCAATGTCCGGTCATCATCAACACCAGTTTCAACATCCGGGGCGAGCCCATCGTCTGCCGTCCCGAAGAGGCCTACCGTTGCTTCATGTTCACGGAGATGGACGCCCTGGTGCTGGAGAACTACGTACTGCTCAAGGAAGACCAGCCGCCCCTTCCCGGCGCGGAGGAGCACAAAAAGCGCTTTAAGCTGGATTGATATGCTCATCAAGGTCAATTGGAATCCTTCCGGAAGCGAACTGCGGAAATTCGGCCTGGTCATCCTGGCCGGTTTCGGGCTCATCGGCGGGCTGGCGTTCTGGAGGGGCCGCCATTGCGCCGCGGCCTGCTTATGGACGGCGGCCGCAGCCGTCGAGGTCGCCGCGCTGGCCGCGCCGCGCCTGGCCGCGGTGTTTTACCAGGCCTGGATGGCTTTCGGCTTCGCGATGGGGACCGTGGTCTCCACCGCCGCCTTGCTGGCCTTTTTCTACCTGATCGTCACGCCGATCGGGCTGGTCATGCGGCTGTTGGGGCGCGATGCCTTGAACCTGCGCCGGCCGCGCGGGGCGGCCGGGTCGTATTGGGTCGAGCATCCGGATTTGGCGGACAAAAGAAGCCTGGAGCGGCTCTTTTGAAAGACGGTTCGGGAGGGCAACGGAGCATGGACAGGCCGAGCTTGATCGGGGATTTTTGGGCGTTTCTGAAGGAAAACAAGAAGTGGTGGCTGCTGCCCATGGTCATCATACTTCTGATTTTCGCCGGCCTGGTCATGTTCACCGGTTCCTCGGCGGTGGCGCCTTTCGTCTATACGTTGTTTTGACGATCAACGCTTCGCGACGATGACGGCGCCGCCGGTCCCGCCTCCGGCGCACGCCGCCGCCATGCCCAGGCGGGCCCCGGGGTCTTCCCGCAGCGAGTAGAGCAGGTTCAGAAGCAGGCGCGTGCCGGTGGCGCCCAGGGGATGGCCCAGCGCGATGGAGCCGCCGTTGGGGTTGAGCGCGCCGGCGGCGTCCTTGGCGGCCCAATCGCAGCCGTATTTATCCCGGCCCAGCTTGAAGATCGACAGCACGGTCGCGGCGAAGGGTTCGTGGAGCTCGATGCGGTCGAGTTGCGCGAATGATACTCCCGCCCGTTCCAAGGCCAGGGGCGCGGCCAGGGCCGGCGAGACGCCCATGAAGGCCGGGTCGTTGCCGACGTAGCCCCAGGAGAGCAGTTCGGCCAGGATGGTCAGGCCCAGTTCCCGGGCGCGCCCCGCCTCGGCCACGATCAGGGCCGAGGCTCCATCGGAGCGTCCGCATGAGTTGAAGGGCGTCACCGTGGCCCGGCTGCGGTCCGGAGCGTAGGCCAGGCCGCCCATGAATCCGCCGTAATCGTCGAAAAAGCGTTTGAACGGATAGGCCGTGGAGTCGAACAGCGGGGGGGCCTTGGCGAATAGCCGGGGCTTGGCGGGCAGTTCCTCGCGCAGGCGGGGATATTCGTCCTTTTCCAGGAGGCGCTTTCCGTCCTTGACCGCCGGGACTACGTGGGAGGCGTAGAAGCCGCGGTCCCAGGCGGCCAGGGTGCGGCGGAAGCTTTCGCGGGCGTAGCGGTCCTGCTCGTCGCGGCCGATGCCGTAGACCTGGGCGCAAATCTCCGCGGTGGCCGCCATGCCGACCTTGCGCACGGGGTCGGTCAAGCCCTCTTCCATGGCGTCTACGATGCTGGCCGCGGGGTCGTCCCAGAGCGTCGGCCATTTTTCCCTCACCGCGGCCAGGCTGCGCAGGCAGCGCTCCGCGCGCGAGCCCTCGATGGTGTAGGGCAGGCGGGACATGCTTTCCGTGCCGCCCACTATGTAGAGCGAGCCTTCGCCCGCCAGGATGCGGCGGGCGGCTTCGCAAGCCGCCTCCAACGAGGAGAGGCAGTTGTTCTGCACGGTGAGCGATTGCGCCTTCTCGGGCAGCCCGCTTTCGAGCAGCACGACCCGGGCGATGTTCGGGGCCGAAAAGGTCTGGCCCACCCAGCCCACGAGCAGGCCGTCCACGGCCGCGGGATCGAGGCGCGCGGACTCCAGGACGGCCTTGACGGCCAGGCGCATCAGGGCGGCGGGCGGCAGATCCGCCAGTCCGCGGGCGAAATGGCCTATCGGGGTCCGGGCGCCGGCGCAGAGGACGACGGTTTTGGAGGCCGAACGCATGCGCCATTATAATGGTTCGGGCGGCGCATCCGCAAATGATATAATTCGGCGTCTACGTCGACGTTCTCGGTTCGAGAGATGTCCAAGATCGTCTTCATCGGCAGCCATTTGGGCTACCCCATGGATCGGACTCCTTTGGGGGGCGGCGCCATGGTGGGCATGCGGCTCGTCGAGCACTGGAGCCGCCGGCGCTCGTGCGAGCTGGCCGTGCTGGGCTCCGGACCCGTTAGCCCGGCTCCGGGCTCGGACTACGCGCGCCTCCCCGAGGCGTGCGCCTACGATCCGGTGCGGCTTTCCGAGCTCCAATACGCCCGCTTTTGCCGGGATTTTGAATCGGCGACGACGCGCTGGCTGCTGGAACGCCGCGGCCGTTTCGCGCCGTGCGATACCTGCGTGCTCGTAAACGACGTCGCCGAGGGCCCCACGCTGGGCGCCCTGGCCCGGGCCGGCTATCCGATCGTCTCGCTCTGGCACGTGGACGTGGTCGATTACTTCAACAAGCTGTATTTGCACGGCCTGGTTTCTCCGGAGCGGCTCACCCGCCTCTATGAGCGCTGCCGGAGCTGGGGCTTGGCGAGCGCGGTCCCGGACCTGCTGCGCGTCGTCTTCGAAAAGCAAAGCGAGACCGTGGCCCGCTCCGCGCGTCTGATCGTGCCCTCGCGCGGGGTGGCCGAGACCCTGAACCGCTGCTATGACGGCGTCGTCGGCGGTCCGCGCCTGGCCGAGCGCATCCGGGTGGTGCCCTGGGGCGCCTTCGCGCCGGAGGAGCTCCCCGCGCCCGCCCCGGAGTCGCTGGACGAGTTGCGCGCGCGCTACGGCATCGGTCCCGATACGCTGACGCTCATTACCCTGAGCCGCATCGCGCCCGAGAAAGGCATACATATCCTGATCGAGGCGCTGCGGCGGCTCCAGGCGCAAGGCCGGCTGGGCGCGCGCCCCGTGGTCCTGCTGATCTGCGGCGAGGCGGCCTTCATGCAGGGCTCGGCGTATTCGCGCCGGATCCGCGCGGCGGCCGCGGGTCTGCGCGGGGTGCGGGTCAATTTTCCGGGTTATCTCGACGAGCGGGCCAAGCGCGCGCACCTGGCCATTTCCAGCCTCTTCGTGTCCCCCTCGGTGCACGAGAGCTACGGCCTCACCGTGGTGGAGGCCATGCAGGCCGGCCTGCCCGTGCTGGCCAGCGACCACTACGGCGTGCGCGACATTCTGGACGGCGGCTGCGGGCGCGTGGCGCCCTACGCCAGCCTCTCCGAGGCGCCCGACAGCTTGGCCCAAGCCCTGTCCGAGCTGGTCGCCGACCCCGGGCGCTTGGCGGGCATGGGCCGGCTGGCCCGCGAGCGCGCCGCCGGCATGCCTTTTTCCGCCGCGGCCGACGCCGTGCTGGAGGAGTGCCGCCGCGTCTTGGAGGTCCATTCGTGAACCCGCTGGTCGGACGCCGGCTGCAGCTGCGCCCGCTGCTGGAAAGCCAGGCCGAGTTGCTGTTCGAGGCCGTGGATTCCTCGCGCGCGCTTCTGCGGCGCCGCCTGGGTTGGGCGGCCGGGGCCGACCTGGACTCCTGCCGGGAATTCATCCGAGCCGCGAGCCGGGCCGTAGCCGCCGAGACCTTCGGGTTCTTCGAGACGCGCTCGGGCGCCCTGGTGGGAGTCGGCGCCGTGCGCGCCCGGGCGGATGTTCCCGGGCTGGCGGATTTTTCCTTGTGGGTTCGCTCCGATCGGCAGGATCGGGGTTACGCCAAGGAGGCGGGCAGGCTGCTGGCGGCCAATGCCTGGCGGCGCAGATCCCTGAAGAAACTCCGCGTCCGGATCGATCCGGCCAACCGGGCGGCGCGCAAGGTCCTGCGTCGGCTGGGTTTCCGCTACGAGGGCCGCCTGCGCCGCGAGAAGCGCCTCAACGGCCGTTGGATCGATCAGGAATGCTGGGGTTTGCTGCGCGGGGAATGGGAGGGTTAAGGTGAACGATCGGCAGGCCGTGGTCGTGGCGGCCGTGCGCTCTCCGGTGGGGCGCTACGGCGGAGCGCTGGCCGGAGTGCGGCCGGACGATTTGGCGTCCGCGGTCCTCGCGGCCGCGCTGAAGAAAGCGCCGGGTCTGGATCCAGCCGAGGTTTCCGACGTGTATCTGGGCTGCGCCAACCAGGCCGGGGAAGACAACCGCAACGTCGCCCGCATGGCCCTGTTGCTGGCCGGGCTGCCGGCCTCGGTTCCGGGCTGCACGGTCAACCGCTTGTGCGCCTCCGGTTTGGAGGCCGTCAACTGCG
>JAQUMZ010000221.1 GCA_028717865.1 Elusimicrobiota bacterium
CAAGCCCTTCTTCGTCGACCAGTTCGAGCAGGACCTCGAGCTCGCCCAGTTGCTTGGCCGCCTCGGGAAAGGCGATGGTCCTCATGACCAGGCTGCCGATGGGGATATCGGTCGATGCGAACGGACGAGGCAGCGCCTTGGCCTTGGTCGCGAGGGTCTCGCCCTTGAGTTCCGGCAGCCTGGCGGCCACGGCGGTCTTGATCTCCCGGAACAGGCGCGAGAGCGCGTCGACGAACCGGTTCTCCAGGGCCACCACCGCCCGCGTCGCCTCGGCCACGGTCTGCGACGGGGACAGCGACTTCTGCAGCTCCGGCATGCGGGGAGCCACGAGACGGCGGACCTCATCCGGTGTGAACACGCCGTTCTGCAGGTAGATGTTGAAAATCTCGGCCTGGTCCTTCTCGTCGATGGCCCGCTTGTTGAACTGGAACGACCAGTCCTGGATGCCGAAGCCCCGGCGGATGACGTGCTTGGTGAGCTTCTCCGCCACCCGCATTTGGAATGGCATGATGGTTTCTTCGTAGAAGGTCTGGGTCTGGTGATCGCCTGTCCCGGCCCCGATGTTGCCCGTCTCGATGATGGACACCTTGCCGGGCGGGACGCCGTAGACGGCCAGTATCTCGTTGCGTGTGAACTCGCGCAGTTGGAGGAACTCCATGTCCTTCTGGTTTACGCCCACCTGCTTAAACTCGACTTCGCCCTCCATGACGAGGTCCGAGTGCGCCAAATCCGGGTTCTTGGCCCGCGCTGCCAGGTACTCGCGGTTGCGCTCCACCTGCTCGGGTGTGGCGTTCTTCATGATGAACGCGCCGCGGATCTTGGCCCCGTTGACGAAGAAGGCGCGGTTGTAGACCTGGGCGTACTTGTCCACCGTGATCGGCAGGATGAGGGAGGCGAGCGGCGACAGGCCGTAGAGCGTCGCTCCCTTGGTGCCGAGCTTGAAGTGGATGACCTCGCGGGACTCGAAATCCACCTTGCCGGGCGTGGTTGCGAGGCGCGGGATCTGGACGTAGCCCAGGATCGTCCCATGCACGTCCGCCCGTGCCCGCATGGTCGTGGCGTCCAGGCTCCACAACTCCCTGGGCCTGCCGTCCGGCCCGTAGACCACCTCGATGAAGGCGTTGCCGAACACGTAGACGTCACGCGCCACGTCGTCGAGTATCTCCAGCAGAGTGTCGTTGGGGTTGCAGTTGGCGAAGAACTCCTGGAGGGCCTCGGCGTTCTTCGGGTCCGCGCCGGGGCGGCTCGGTGTCAGGCTGTAGCCACGCGCCGTGACCGCCTTGCAGATGACGCCGACCACGGCCCGCACCCAGCTCGTCTGCTCGTACATCTGGTTGAAAATCTCGAAGTCGATGTCGGGCAGGATGCCCTCGGCGGCCGATATGCCCGTCGCGTAGGAGATGAGCTGCCTGGATGACTTCTTCACCTCATCCCGGATCACGTCGCCGAAGAGCGCCTTGACGATCCTTTCGCGCAAACTCATAGGTCGTCCGCGAACCGGATGCACGGCACGATGCGCTGCGCCTCGACGGCCTGCAACGCCAGCCACAATGCGTCGAGCATGTCCTCGGTCCCGTGGGGGAAGTGCAGCAGCTCCTCCTCCAGGTGGGCGGCCCAGCCGGTCCCGTCCGGCTTGGGGAGGCGCATCGAGCCGTTCTCGAAGAGCGGGGCCAGCCCGCGGATGCGGGCGTGCTTGTCGCCCTGCGTGTTGACGGGCTTTATGGGCAGGAGCTTCGTCTCGGGGTCGGTCCTGAGCGCCTCGATGAAGGCGGCCTGGAACCCGTTGGACTCGATGGCGATGAGCTGCGGGTGGTAGTGCTTGTGGATGCGCTTGACCGCCTTGAGTTGCTCCGTGAACGGGATGCGGTCGCGGTATGCGTTGACCACATAGGCCGTCCCGTCCCGGTCGAGGGCGATGGTGACGATGGCGAAGCGGGAGTTGCCCTCGGAGCGGCCGATGGCGAGGTCCACGCCCGAGTAGACGGTCGCCCCGGCAGGCAGCTGGTCGTATCTGCCCGAGTCGAGCCAGGCCGCCTTGAAGTCCGAGCCCTCCTGCCCGGACGGATCGTTGAGCCAGAGGCAGTTGTAGTTGGCCGTGCCCAGCCGCGCCTTCTCCCTGGCGAGGTCCTCCTTCGTGAACCGCTCGGGGAACAGGATATGCTGAGTTCCCTTCTCGTCCTGCCACTCGGCCGCCAGGTTGATGACCTTCCAGTCCTCGTAGCCGGGGTTGGCCATGATCCAGCCCGCCAGATCGTCGGTGTGCCAGCGGGTCATGACCACGATGATCTGGCCGCCGTGGTCGAGGCGGGGCAGCAGGTCGCGCTGGAACCACTGGATCACCTTCTGGCGCTGGTGCGGCGTCTGCGTGTTGCGGTTGGAGCAGGGGTCGTCCACCACGATCAGGCTGGGGTGGACGCTCACGACCGTTCCCAGCACCGAGGCGACCGCGATAGAGGGCTCCTTGCGTATGGCGCTGCGGGGGATCAGGATGCGCTCTTCGGTCCAGGCGTCGGCGTGGAGGTCCCACTCGCCGAAGCGGGACCGGAACTTTGGGCTTTGCTGCAGGTGGCCCTTGATCTCGCGCAGGAATGCCTTCGAGTTGTCCAAGACCTCGTTGACCAAGAGGGCGCGGGTGTTGTGGTCCTCCTTGAGCCGCCAGAGCGGGTAGACCACGGTGCAGACCGTGCTCTTGAAATGCCTGGGCGGGGCCAGCAGCAGGAGGAATCGATGGCGCAGCAGCGCGTCGAACCAGGAGACGTGCATCTCGCCCAGCTTGTCGTAGCCCAGGACCTCATGGGCGAAGCAGAACAGGTTTTCCAGACGATCTTCGTGCGTGCTCATAGGATTCGACGTTTTGAACGCGTAAAAACGTGGGCGTTCGATGCAATCCCGAAAGATGTCTCTCGACGGGCGTTTCGAACGCTAAAAAATGAAGCCAGCCAGCTCAAAGCGTTCGAAATGAAAGCGTAGGGGGTGCTTGCGCGGTTGCGGGCTGAAAATTTACGCAAAATCCGCGCGGCCCATGAACGCGATTCTCCGACGGAGAAATTCACTGGACATAATGACGCATTATGCTCAGTTGAGTCTGCCCTACGTTGCACTGTTTCCCTCCCGCTTCTCGACCTCGACGTCGACCACCGGCGCGCCCGCTGCGGGCGCAGGGCAAGGTTTCGCCTGGCCCGCCGCCTGCCCAGCTACGGCGGCTTTCTCCGTCCAGTTCCTGACGATGACCTTCGCGCTCCGCTCGGAGAGTTCGAGTACCTCCTCCGGCATCCCGTCGGGCGAGGAGCCCGTGCGTCCCGCCAGGCTCATGAGAATGTTCTTGATCCGCTCGGCCGCCTCGATGCGGGCCGAGCCGTCCATGGCGTCGATGGTCTTCTTGCCGAGGGAGATGAGCCGGATGAACTGCCGCCAGCCGAGCAGTTCGCCGCGCTTGAGGAGCTTGGCGACCGCGGGCGCGCGCTTGGCCTGGACCGCGGCGGGCAGATAGTTGTGCGCGTGGTCGATCCAGTACTTGATGACCGACTTCGAGACGTTGTTTTCCCGGGCAAGCTGCGACAGGGGCGTCCCGGCCTCATGCTTCATGATGGCCGCCGTGATCTTGGCGTTGGCGTGCTTCTGCGGCCCGCTGCGCTTCATGTCCCCTCGATCTCCTTCCAGCTCTGCTTCAACTCCAGGCGCACCTTGCGCTGGTACTTCCGCTGGTAGCGCCGCTGCCGCAGCCTGCGCCAGGCGGCGCGGCACTTCCCGGCGTGGACCCGCTGGTTCGGGAAGTCCGGCATGAACTTTTTCCCGCAAAATCGGCAGGTCCTGCGCCTATACATTGTTGCCGCTCCCGGCCGAACTGTCCATAAAGCCTTTTAAACTGCTCATCGCTCGACGGGCTCCCGCACGACTTGGCCGGTCTGCGCATCGCCTCGCGGCGGGCGGACCTCGCGCAGCCAGCCGCCCAGGTGCTTTTTGATGCGGTGGATGCCGCGCATGAAGTCATGGTTGTCCTTGAACGGCGCGAGAAGTTCGGCCTCGGATGCGAGCCAGGTAACCATGCCTGGGTTCTCGGCTCGCGCCTCGGCCAGGCAGGCCGGGTCGATGACCAGCAGAACATCCTCGCTTGGTGAATATGCGGGCGCGATGATCGCCCACTTGTAGTTCTCTTGCGAGCTGGCCGGATCGGTCGTGGCGCAAACCGGCGGCACTGGCTCAGGCCGGTCGGCCGGAGCAGGGCCCGCCAGCCGGTCGTTCAGGCTGCCCATGACAGCCTCCCGCCTCCAAATCGGGCGGGTGCATTCCCCCGGTCTGGCGGTGCATCAGGGTGCATCCCTAATGCACCCGAAAAGACCTTGCGGCGCAATGCTTTTTTGCTCAAAGTGCATTGGTGCATTCCAAAACGGGGTATACCTGTGTGTTTATGACATCCCCTTCCATCCCCTATCCCCTCTCTCTTATATATTCTCCTTTCTAAACAAATACATATATAAATCGAATGCACCAATGCACCCGATTGGGAATTCAGCTTATCCCGCCGACACATTTTCGGGTGCATTCCAGGGTGCATTCCCCCGTGACCTAATGCACCAATGCACCCGCGAGAACGCGTGTTCATGCGCCGACCCCCGGCAATGCACCCTGCCGGTCCCCGTCATCCGCGAGCCGAAATCGATGGACCCGCTGGCCGTTTACGGTCCTGACCTTGAACTCGACCTCCCATCCGGCGGCCTTGATGACCGTCAAAGCCTCCTTGACCCGCGCCATGAGCTGCTTGGCGTTCTCGAACGGGCGGGGGTAGCCGTGCTGCTTGGCCAGCGCGGTAAAGAGGTGCAGCAGCTGCCCCGCGCCCGCGTCGAAGCATACGCCGGGATCGTCGTCCGCCGGCAGCAGCTGGAACTGCTCGATGAACTCGGCCCTGGTCTTGTCGCCCGAGGCGGCCTTGAGGGCACGCGCGGCCCCGGCGAAGAGGTTGAGGAACTGCAGCACGACGTTGGTCTCGGCCGACGTTTCCTCGGACTCGGAACGCTGCGCGCCGAGCCACTGCGACCACAGCTCGCGCTCGATGCCCAGCTTGTCCTCCAGGGCGTCCCATATGAGGAAAGCGAGGGCGAGGCACTCGAAGGTGCGCTCCTTCGGGTGGCCCTTGAAGTCGCGCCTGAGC
>JAQUMZ010000222.1 GCA_028717865.1 Elusimicrobiota bacterium
GCGGCGACCGGCGCGGACTGGCGGCGGGGCGGGCTGTGGCGCTTGCGGCCGCGCCGTCCTGCGGCCCCGGACGCGTTTTTCGGAGGACTGTTCCTGGCCTTCTGGTTCTACTGGTTCCGCTACGATTTCGTTCCGGAGACTTCCTTCGACGCGCTGGAATACCACCTCGGCCTGCCCCAGCTCTATCTCCTGGCCGGCCGGATTTTCCCCACGCCTGAGAATTCATATTCCGGCATCCCGAACCTGCCCAGCATGATCTACGGCTGGACGCTGGCCCTCGACCCTTCCGGAATCCTGGCCGGCATGCTGCACGGCTGCGCCACGCTGGGCATCGCGGCGGCCTTCATGGGACTAAGCCGCAGGCTGGGCCGGCCCCGGGCCGGGCCGCTGGCGGCCGCGTTATTCATCACGACGCCCGTGGTGATGATCGAATCCATCCGGATCTCGGTGGGCCTGGAATGGGCGATGCTCGAACTGGCGGCCCTGACGGCTTTCCTGGCGATGCTCGAGCGTCCCGCCTGGGCCTGGCCCGCGGGCGCCCTGCTGGGCATGGCGATGGCGTCGAAGTATCCGGCCTGGCTCCTGCCCCTGGCCTATGCGGCCGCGTGGTGGGCCTTGCGTCGGCGCCGGGACGCGGAGCTGCGCGCGCCGCCGCCGCGATCATGGGCCGTGTTTTCCGCCTCGGCTTTGGCCGTGGTCCTGCCGTGGGCGCTCAAGAATTGGATTTTCTACGGCAATCCGCTTTATCCCGCGGGCCAGGGCTGGCTGCGGCCCGCGGATTTTTACCTGCCCGACTGGGGCGTCCTCGCCCAGGGCCGGAACCTGGCGTCTTTTTTGACGGCCGGCGGCTGGAAGGCCTACTTGCTGCATCCGCTGTCGTTCCTGCGTCCGCCGGGAGATTTGGGGGAATCCGTAGGCCCGGCCTACGCCGCGCTCGCACCCCTGCTCTGGCTCGGTGCGCCCTCGACGGTCGGGTTCGTTTCGGCGATGTTTTTCCTGGGCGCCTGGCTGCCGCTGAGCCTGCTGCATTCGCTGACGCGTTATTTCATCCCCCACCTGGCCTTGCTCTGTTGTCTGCTCGCGGCGGCCCTGACGGGCGTTCGCGGCGACGGTTCGCGCCGGGGGCTCGCGGCGCTGGCCGCGGCGCTCGTGGCGCTGACCGGCGGGGGCTGCATACTGCTCGACGCCCACTCGCGCGCCAAGCTCGATCTTCTCGCCCGGCGCCAGGGCCGCGCCGAGTTTTTGGCCCACGGTTTCCCGTCCTATCCCGCGCCGCCCTACGCGGGTTTCGAGTTCATAAACGCCAACGCGCCGCCCGGGGCCAAGGTCCTGCTTTTCGGCGAGAGCCGCAGCTTCCATCTCAGGCGCCTCGCCCTGGCCGGCTCCCCCGACCAGCCGCAGATCCTCGTGGCCTGGGCCAACGCCAGCGCCGATTCCGCTCAGCTCTGGCGGCGCTTCGAGTCCGCGGGCGTCGCCTACGTGCTGGTCAACCATGGGGAGATCGCGCGCCGGGCCATGGCCTTGCGCTTCACCGCGCGCGGCAAGGCGGCGCTCGACGCGTTCTGGAGCCGCTGGATGTCCAGGGAGTTCGCGGTTCGCGAATGGCCCGACCGTTGGGTGGAGGTCTACCGGCGCATGAGTCCCGAGGAAGCGGCTCGGCCGCATCCGGCCCAAGATCTCTTCGCCGCCTACGCGACCGCGGCCGGCCGCTGAGAGTTTCTGAAGTTATTGAAAGCGTGGCACCAAATTTCTGTATCATAATGCGATGAGACGCTGGGGGTTGGCCCTCGTTCTGGTGGCGGCCGCGGGCGGCCGCTTGGCGGCGCAGTCCAAGATCAGCACCAAGTTCGCGGACGTCATCATGGAGTACGTCATCCCGGGCAAGATCTACAACCTGCACTCCATGCGCAGCCTGCCTTACCGGGTCGTCAACGACTCCGCGGGGCCCACGGACGTGAGCATAACGATCAAGATCCCGCAAAAGGACCAGCTCAAGCCCGGCTACGAGGCCCTGCCCGATCCGACCTGGCTGAGGGTCGTGCCGAACAAGCTCCATCTGGAGCCGGGGGAGCACGGCCTGGCCGACGTCATCCTCCAGGTTCCCGTCGATCCCAAATTCGAGAAGCGGCACTTCCAAGCGCACATCCTCACCGAGAACGCCGAGCCGCCCTTTTCCGGCGCGACCACGCTGGCCTTCACCATCGCCGTGGAGAGCCGCCTGCGCTTCAGCGTCAAAAGTCCCGGGCCGGAGCAGATTCGCCGGATGCAGAAGGCCGGTATCTACCAGATGCTCAATTTCACCCTCGAGCCCGAGGCGCTCTATGTCCCCGGCTTCTTCGCCCCGGGCGCGCGCGCCAATATCACCAAGCAGACGGGTTCGCGCCTGAGCCTCATCAACCGCAGTTCCCAGAAGCTCGCCTTCAGCCTCAAGAGCGTTCAGCCGCCCAGCGGCATCGGCCCGGCGGCGGGCTACGTGGCCGCGCCCGATCCGTCCTGGCTCAAGATCAAGCCCGAGGGCTTCAAGATCGCCGGCGACAGCATGAAGAGCTTCGGCCTCGAGCTGGACATCCCTGACCGGCCGGAACTGCGCGGCAAGCGCCTGGCCTTCTTCGTCCAGGCGACCCTCGAGGGCCGCGAGATACCCGTCGAAATCTACAGCCGCGTCTACGTCAACATCTCCGACTGATTTTCTTGGTGCCACGCTTTCAGTAACTTCAGAAACTCCGAAGGCGGCATAAGTATATTTTTGGTAAATAGGACCTTTGGCCCTAGTCTTTCGGCATAAGCGGGGCTATATTTATTTTATGAGAAGGTTCTTCTGGCGGCGCCTACAGTTCCTTCTGATTCCCGCTACGATCCTGGGCCTTTGCGCTTGCGAGCCGGAAGAGCCCTCCAGCCAAGCTGCCGCCCAGACCGGCGCTCTTTCCGCCCCGGAATCTCCCCGTTTCGGACGGCGCCAGGAGCCGGAGCTTTCGCCCGAGGCGCTCAAGCAGGTGGAGCAGGCCCGGAAGGCGAAGCAGGCTTTGGCCGGCGCCTCCGCGACCGGGGGCGCGTCGCAAAAAGTCGGCAAGGAACTCGGGCGTATCGACGCCCGGCCCGGAGCCGGGGGCGCCTTGTTCGACGGGTCGGGGAATCTTCCCCCCCTGCTGGAGCGCAAGATCAGCGCCGCCATGTACGACGAGGGCATTCATCCCCGAATCGTTGACGTCGTTCTCGCCGAATCGCGCCGGCAGAAAGCCGACCCCCTGCTCGTGTTCGCGGTCATGAAGAAGGAGTCGAACTTCAATCCAAAGGTTACCAGCCCGAAGGGCGCCAGGGGGCTCATGCAGGTCATGCCCAGCACCGGCAAAGGTTATGGGAACCTTTACAACATAGAAAACAACGTGCGGGCGGGAGTGTCTTATCTCGCCAAAGTGTTCGACAAATTCTCCACTGTTTCCATGGCGCAGCTCTCGGCTGTCAACCCATTCTCCAACGACGGCATAAAGGCGGCTATCGCGGCCTACAACGCCGGCGACGGCGCCGTGGAGAAATACGGCGGAGTCCCTCCCTTCAGGGAGACCCAGAATTTCGTCGTCGATATCCTGGAAACCTACCAAGGCTATCTCCGCCTGCTCTAGCCGTTGTCCCGCCCAAGCGGCCCCCCGGTCAGATCGCCTTTTTATTCGCTCCCGCCTGTTCGCTGAATAGTCCCCGAGCTTTCTCGCGGTCTTAGACCTCGGTCGGCCTTCGGGCCCGAGATCCGTTCAAATCTTGGCAATATTCAGCGGCCAACAGCACCCGATGGCAAGGACGCCATGTGCGTTGCGTGTCGGGCAGCGTTATCCAGCGCCGAATAGTTGTCGGAGCCCGCGCGAGCCTTTGCGAAAGATTCGCGAAATCAATTTCGCAGGTTCTGCTTGCCCATTTCGGGTGCCCCCGCACCTCCAGGGCTACACTCTCCGTACGCGCGCGTGCGAGCGCGACGGGAGGAGATGCGAATGAAAATAATCGCGAGACGGATAATTCTGGCGGTTTCGGCGCTGCTTTGCGGTGGCAGCCTTTGGGCGGCGGATCCCGGCACGACGGACGGCACGCTGACGGTTACGCCGGTGGTTTCGGTGAGCCTGGAGTTGGCGCCTACGACGTACGCGTTCGGGAGCGTGGACGTGGGCAAGTCGACGCACTCGCTGTCGATGCAGGGTCTGCACAACATCGGCACGGTCGGCGTGACGATGCAAAAGAGCATTCAGATCGAGCCCAGCGGATGGACCGCGGGCGACGCGGCGGGGACGAATGTCTACGTGCTCTACGCGGCTACGACTACGCTGGCTGCGCCGCCCGACACGTCGTTGTTCACGAGCAACTCGGCGACGAAGTTCCTGCCCGCGGGCGGGCTCAACGGCCTCAACGACGGGACGGCGGGCAACGGGGCGTTGCCGCTGGCCGGGAGCACGACCATCTGGTACCGGCTGGACATGCCGCTGGCGTCGAGCAGCCAGGCGCAGCGGACGATCACGGTGCGCTATACGGGCACCGCGCAGTAGGCGATGAGAGGGGCGGCGTAAGGATCTCGCGATGAGAACTCGGCTGGCGCTGGCGATGCCGGTGGCCCTGCTCTTTGGGGCCGCCGGCGCCGCTTCGGGCGCCGCCGATGCCGTGGACGGGACGATCACGGTGACGCCGATCGTCGCCGTGTCGCTGGAGCTGGCGCCCACCTTCTACGCCTTCGGCGCGGTCGACGTGGGCCAGAGCACGCACTCGCTGGAGATGCAGGGGCTGCACAACATCGGCACGGTGGGCGTGAGCATGCGCAAGAAGATTCAGGCCGAGCCGGCGGATTGGAAGGCCGGCGCGAGCGCGGGCGTCGACACCTACGTGCTCTACGCGACCACGACGACGGCTTCCGAGCCGCCGCCGCATGCGGCGTTCACGGCGAGCACCAAGTTCCTCGACGGCAATCAGGAGAACGGCCTGGGCGATTCCGGCGGCGACGACAGCATCCTCCCGCTTTTGGGCAGCACGACGATCTGGTACCGGCTGGACATGCCTGCGGGCGTGAGCCGGCAAGGGGCGCAAACCATCACGGTGCGCTACACGGGCACCGCGCAGTAAAGGAGTGAAATCAAACGCAAGGAGAAAACGATGAATAAGAAAACGACGGCGCTG
>JAQUMZ010000223.1 GCA_028717865.1 Elusimicrobiota bacterium
CGCAGGTCGTAGTCGAACCCGGCGTTCACGAAAGTCGAGAGCACGATCGAGGCGCGCAGTTCGGTTTTGGATATCCACGTCGTGGACGTGACGGCGATCTCGGATTGGCTGTCGCTGCTTTTGAGCAACAGGAAATAGGGGGTGTTGCCGTTGGGCAGGGCCTCGAAATACGAACCCTCGATTTTCAGGTCGTAGCGGGGCGTCGTCAGATAGGCGTTGGCCGGGACCGTGGACACCTGGGTGACGGCCGGTATGGGGAAGGTGGAGGTTATGATCTTGTCGAAGTAGGTACCTTGGTTGTTGTTCCAGATCACTCCTATGGGCGCCGGGTAAGAGGCCCAGAACGCGGGTTTGAAATTATCGAGGTCCGTGCCGGTGCGCCAGGCCCTGGCGTTGTCGCATTGCGGGGCGGCCGTCCCGGTTATGGTCGATCGGCAAACGCGGTAATAAAGGCCGGTGTTGTCCCCATTGGTCCAGGTCATGTATAGGTCGTTGGCGCCTTGCTGACCGGCGACATTGTAGAGCATGGTGATGCCCGGGTTCTGGAGCGGGAAGGCGCCGGAGCCGCCGGCGTCTATGGTATAGGGGCCCCGCATGGTCGAAGTGCTCTCCTTGCGCAAGTAGACCAAGGCGCCGGCGTTGTTGAGGGTGGCGGTATGGACCCAGGAGGATGGGTATATCTCGTTGATCATGGCGAAGGAAAATCCCTCCACGTTGTTGTCCGCGTCGGCCTGGGCGTAAGCGTGGAGGTTCCCGTTGAACGGCCAGGCCACATTCTGGATGGTCGTGCCGCCGTCCGTGTCTTGGCCGTTGAGGGTAGAGAACCTGCCCGCGGCGGTGTAGGCGCCCACGTTCGCGCCCGAACTCAGGCGCACGATCGCACCGGTGCCGGTGTAGTCGCCGGCGGCCGTTTCCATATTGTCGACCCGGGCGGCCATCATGAAATGCGGCGTGTTGAACTCCGCGACGGGAGCCATGGCGATGCCGGCGGGATTGAGCACGGTGTCATCCGAGGTCCCATTGGTCCCGTCGTTCTCGTGGCAAAGCGCGTAAATCCGCACATCCCCCCCGTTGATATAGCCGGAGAGATCGGGAAGCAGATTGGGGACCACCAAGGCGCCGGGACCGGGGAAAGCTTGGTAGGAGTCCGAGGCGTTTCCGGCCACCGCCACGTAGGCGCCTTTGGTGGTGCTCGAATAGATGACCGTGGCCGGCTTGCCTCCGCCCTGGAAGTCCCAGGTGGTATTGGCGTTGTTGGTCAAGAACTGGCAAGGCGTAGTCGCGAGCCGCAAGTTGGCCCTTTGGCGCCGGATGCCCACGGCCGAGTCCCACTCCAGGTACGGATACTCCTTCTTGAGCGTGCCCCAGCGCACGAAGACCTTGTTGCCGCTGGTATCGCGCACGTAGAGGTTGGTCGAGGGCGCGGTGCCGATGACGTCCGCGGCGGAGTCGCCCGCGGCCACGTAGACCCGCTTGAGGTTGTCCACGTACCAGACGCTGGGCTCCGACGCGGCGCAGTCGGGAGCCAGCTGCAGGTAGGGGAATACGTCCTGCGGCGCGGTCCAGTCCTGCCCGTCCTTGGAATAGCGCCAAACCGCGCGGTCGGAGTTGATCTCCTTGAAGAATATCCAGTAGCCCCAGCCGGGAACGTAGATCACGTTCCGTTGGCCGCCGTAGCTGGCGCTGGACCCGGGGACGCCGACCTTGCGCTCCGCGGCCGGGGCCGGCAAGGCCAGGGACAAGGCCACCAGGCCCGCGAACGCGGGCCCCAGCCTCATCCTCGGCAGCCGGCGGCTAAGGTTCATTCAGCTCCCGCAGCGCCTCGCGGGCGCTGCTGACCACGTCCGGATCCGCATCCTCAAGGGCCCTGCGCAAGGCGGCGGCCGCCGGCTGGGCGGACCTCCCCATGCGGCCCAAGGCCGTGGCCGACGCCACTCGGACCCGGGCTTCGCCGTCGGCCAGGGCCCGGGTCAGGGCGGGCACGGCGGCCCGGGCGGAGTCTCCTATCTGGCCCAAGGTCGCGGCCGCGAAGGCTCGGACCTCGGGGGCGGGGTCAGCCAACGCGGAGACCAGCTTGGGGGTCAAGCCGGCGGACTTGGGGCCGGCCGCGCGCATCAAGGCCGTGCCGCAGGAGAGGCGGATCGCCTCGTCCTCGCGCAGGCACTCGAGCAGGACCGCGGTCTGGCCGCCGGACTCCGGGCCGATGACCCGGGCCAGGGCGTTGGCGGCCGGGATTTTCAAAGCCGCGTCGTGAAAGAGTTCCAGCAACGCGGGCACGGCCCGCGCGCCCATGCGGCCGATGACGCGGACCATGAATTCGCGGTAGCGGACCTCGGCCATGCCCGCCACCAAGTCCGGCACCGCGGACGGCCCGGCCTCGATGAGCGCCTTGGCGGCGGCCGCGCGTTCCGAGGCGCGCCGGCTCTTGAGCTGCTCGACGAGGGCGGGGATGTCGGCTCCGGCGCAGGGCAGGGCGAGCGCGAGCAAAAACAGCGCGAGGTGGATTTTTCGCGCGCGCGCGTATACGTATAAAAGGGTCCGTCCCATGGACATTGCCCCTAAGTTTCGCAGTTTTTCCGCTTCCCCGGGTTACAGAATTGTGTACTGCGCCCGGCCCGGCACGGCTTAGTCGCGCAGGGTGTCGCGCCCCCGGCAAGGGGGTTGCGCCGGACGCCTCAGCAGCGCAGGACCATGGGCGCGCCGAAGGCGGCACGCGGAAGGATGAGTTGGCGGCAGGACAAATCGGCGTAGGCGGCGGGAACCGTTCCTAGGGCCAAGCCGGCCGGAGCGCCAAGCCGGGAAACGGACCTGGAGACTACGGCCGCGTACTCGCCGACCGGGCTAGGCGACCGGTGCTGGCGGCCGAGAGACTCCTTCAGCCCCTCCCAAAGCTCGATGCTGCGCGCGATGGAACGCGCCCGGGGCAGGCGCGAGGAATAGGCCGTTTCGGCCGCGCAGGCCGCCTGGGCGGCTTTGAGCTGCTTCTCGATGAGGTCCTTTGAAACCGGCCGGCCCAGCTCGTCGCGCAGGTCCAGCCCGGAGGGACTTCCCAAGGCGGCCCGGGAGTCCAGGCCCTTGGCTTCGACTCCCACCGGGATTTCCGCGGCCCGGCAGACGCCGCCCGCCGCCGCGATCAGACTCGCGGCGGCCAGAATCATCGGTCCGGCGCGCAATGTCATCAGACGCTCCCAGGAACGTCACAACGCGCTACCCAAAAAAGGGCCCGGCCTTACCAACTATCTTACCCCTCTATCCCGAAGATAGCTAGTTAAGGCCGGGCGGAAGCTTCAAATTCTCCCGCTGCGAACCAGTCGTCTTCGGCAGCCCGGCGACCTCGCTCGAGGCCCTTGGCTTTGCGCCCCCCCCTTGCGGAAGGTTTGCCGCTTGTCGGTACGATCGTCGCTATCCAGGAGTATAACAGACCGCGATATTTTGTCAAGACCCAGAGCCTTGACAGCGCCACCATCGTCGAGGAAAGCGGCGCGGGCCCAGCCGCCGCGGCGCCTAGCGCCCCGCGACCTGCTCGTCCACCGCGCGATAAACCAGCGCGGAGGCGTCGCGTATGGCGGCCCGCATCTCGGGGAAGGAAGTACCGCGGGTCATGACGCAGGCCAGGTACGGCTCCCTGGGATGATAGATGATCCCGCAGTCGTGCACCTGCTTCTCGGGGCTCCCGTCGTAGGCGCGCTCGCCGAACTTGTGGGCCGCGAGGGTCCCGGGCGGCAGGCCCGCGGCCAGGCCGTCCTTGAATTCGCTGCGGCTCAGGAGCTCGAGCGCCTTGCGCGACATGGCGCGGTCCAGATAGGAGGCGTTGTACAGGATGCGGAAGAACGTGGCATAGCCCTTTACGCTGATATGGGCTTCCTTGGCGCGCAGATCCGGCCCCACGAGGCTCAGATCCTCAAAGACATGCTTGAACATGCGCCGATCCATGAGATCCAGGAGCAGATCGTGCGCCCGGTTGTCGGAATATACGATCATGAGGCTCAACAGCTCGTCGACCGTGTAAGGCTTGCCCGGCTGCACCCGCTGGTCCGGCGCGAGCGTCTGGCCGTCTTGCGCGGGCGTCTCGTCCATGGCAACCAGCTTCAAGCCCAGAAGATCGGGCGTTTTCTCGGCCTGCTTGAGGATGGTCATCATGATGGGCACCTTCAGCAGACTGGCGGGAGCGAACTCCGCCTTTTCGTCGACGCCGAACCAAGGGCCGTTGTTGAGGTCCCGGAAATAGACCGAAATGCTGGTCACCGGCCCCGCGGCCGATGCTCTCTGCCGCGCGAACGCGGAGAGCTGCCGCCGGAAGGATTTCAACTCGCGAAACTCAAGGTCGCTGTCGTAGTCCAGCAGCGGATTAATGAATCCCTGCGACCAGCCCTTGTCGCGCACGTACGCTCCGCGGTCGCACCGCCCGGCCCACGGTCCCGAACAGCCGCTCAAAAGCAGCAAAACCGCTATTTGGTGCCTCGCTTTCACGTATTTCACGTTTTGCCGTCCCGGCCGGGCCAGAGCCCGCGCAGGACGATGCTCTGCTCCCGGCTCCGCCCCACGGAAACAAGGGCCACGGGACAGCTCAGTTGCGACTCGATCCAGCGGACGTAGGAGCGCGCCGCGGCCGGCAGTTGCGCCAGGCGGCGGGCGCCGGACAGGTCCCCGGTAAACCCCGGCAGCTCGCGATAGACGGGCACGGCGAGCTCCTGGTCCCGGCGCGACGCGGGAAAATCCCTCAGGAGCCTGCCGCCCCGGCGATAAGCGACGCAGACGCGGATGGGGCCCATGCCGCTCAGGGTATCGAGCTTGGTCAGGGCCAGGGCCCCGATGCCGCTGGTGCGCAGGGCCGAGCGCAGTTGGACCAGATCGAGCCAGCCGATGCGCCGGGGCCGGCCGGTGGTGGCGCCGTACTCGCGGCCCGCCTCGCGCAGGCGCTCCGCCAGCCCCCCCTGGATTTCCGTCGGGAAAGGGCCGCGGCCCACGCGGGTCGTGTAGGCCTTGGCCACGCCGAGCACGCGGCTCACGGCCGTGGGCGGCAGCCCCGCGCCCGCGCAAGCCCCGCCCGAAACGGGGTTAGAAGACGTCACGAACGGATAGGTGCCGTGGTCGACGTCGAGCATGGCGCCCTGGGCGCTTTCCAGCAAGACGCTGCGGC
>JAQUMZ010000224.1 GCA_028717865.1 Elusimicrobiota bacterium
AAATGAACAGGGTGCGTCCGGGCTTGTCGACTTCCAACTTGGGGAAGTTCGCGCCCGCCGTCACCGCCTGGTCCGCGGCGCCGGACACGAAGGCGACCGTGCCGCCCGACAGGTCGACCGAGCCGTAGTTCGTCCAGTCGCCCCCGAGTTCGAGGCGCAAGCCCGGGCAGGCCAGCCTAGCGCCGGCGTCCACGCGCAGTTCGCCTCCGGACAGCCTCCAGGCGCCGGCGACGGCGGAGCTCACGCTCAGCCCGGGGCCCGTATTGGCCACGCGCACGCGCCCCAGAGCCTCGGGACGCGCCTCCCAGGTTTGGGCCCCGCCGCCGTCGGCAATGACCAGGTGCGCGGGCTCCGCCGCGACCGTGCCTTGCGCCGGCCAGTCCCCGGCCAGACGCAGGGTGCGGTCCTGGTGCAGGTTCAGCGTGAGACCTTGGGCCAGGAGCAGGTTGCCGTCTATGTCCGCGTCGGAGGTCAGGTCGAAGACCCCGCCTCCGGCGGGGGCCGAGGCGTAGAAGTGGTTGAAGCGGGAATCGCCGGTGAAGCTCGCGGTCTGCGGCGCGCCGCCCAGAAAAGTGACGGTCCCGTTCTGGAAGTCGAAGCGCCCGCCGCTCTGGGACACGGAGCCGCCCAGGCCCAGGTGCCAGGGTCCCGTCACCGAGAAGGTTCCGGCGGCCATATCCCAGGACCCGGAGACCACCAGGTCGCCGCCCAGGCTGACGGTACCCCGGTACGCCGGCACTACGCTGAAGCTGCCGATGACCACGGCGGCGGACAAATTCCAATCGCAGTCCTGCGCCGTCGCCGAGGAGCCGAAGACCACGGTATCGCCCGCCAAGGGCGGTCCGCCGAACCAGTTGGCGGCCGTCGAGGCGTTGGACGTTCCCGCCCCCGCGGTCCAATGCACCGGATTGACCTGCGCGCTGCCCGGCGAGCCGGAAGCGCCCGGGGAGGAGGCGTCTCCGCCCAAGCCTCCCTGCGCCCGCAGGCTCACGCTCGAATCCAGGATCGAGAAGGAACCGGTCAAGGCTATCGCGATGCGGCCGCCGCCGCCGCCGCCCCCCCCGGCATTGCTGCCCGCTCCGCCCTCCCCGCCGCGGGCGCTGATGACGCCGCGGCCCTGGAGGCCGCCGGCCCGGATGCGCACGGAGCCTCCCGCGCCGCCGCCGCCCCCGCCGCCCCCCGCTCCGGAGCCGTCGACCCCGTCGGCCGTGATCAGGCCCTGCACGACAAGGGTCCCCGCGTCGATGAGGATCAAGCCGCCGCCGGCGCCGCCGGTTTGGGTAATGTCGCCCGTGCCGCCCCCCGAACCGTAATCCCCGGGAGCGCGCGCCTGGTCGCAGGTCCCCCCTCCGCCTCCGCCCAAGGCGCCGGAGCCGCCCGTCCCCCCGTGGCCGCCGCCGCCGCCGCCGTTGTCCGACGACTGCCCGGAAGCCGGTCCGTAGGAGCCCCGGTAGCCCGCGCCCAAGGCCGTTATGGTCGCGCCGGCCTGCACTTCCAGCGTCTGCGTCACGCGCAAGTTGACCAGCGCGCCCGTGCTCAGCGGCGGCGGACCGGCCCCGACCGTCCCCGCGTGGGCCACGCTCGAGCCGGCGGTCAGGACCAGACCCGTGAACACGGCCTGACAGGAGGTGCCGAAAATCAGCGTCGCGGACGAGTAAAGCGTGGAGACCGCGCCGGCTCCGGAAGCCGAGATCCCCGTGGAGAGCAGCAAGGTCGGGGCGAAATTGCCGGCGCCGTCGCCCAGCGTGAGCG
Source organism: Elusimicrobiota bacterium (assembly GCA_028717865.1). Classification (GTDB taxonomy): domain Bacteria; phylum Elusimicrobiota; class Elusimicrobia; order UBA1565; family UBA9628; genus UBA9628. Next base: position 1,753 of record JAQUMZ010000224.1, read on the forward strand.
AACGCACCACGACGGGCGTCACCGCTCCGGGCACGACCACCATGGTGCTCATGTCGATCACCACGTCGTCGCCCGGCCCCGGCACGCCGAGGGGGTCCCAGTTGAAGGGGTCCTGCCAGTTCGAGCTGCCGTTGCCGCCGGTCCAGACGGCGGCGCGGGCCCCGGCGCAGGCGCCCGCGCACACGGCCAGGGCGGCCGCGGCGGCGCGCAGGCGGCGCAGCGGGTCAATATTCGTAGGACACCCCGATAAGATAGCTGGCCGAGACGTAGTTGTAGCGGAAGAACCTTTCCAGCTTGTCGTTGGAGGCCGCCTGGCCGTATTGGACCTCGAAGAGCAGGCCGAGCCTCTTGGCCATGGGATAGCGCAAGGCGGCGTCGAGGTTCCAGCTCGTATCGTGCATGGTTCCGTTGGAGTAGAGCCCGGAGGCGTCGCGCGCCGTCCGGTAGGGGTAGCGGCGGCAGCGCCAGGACCAGCCGAGCCCCAGGACGGCCGGACGCGCCGGAGGGCCCACGACGACATCGAGGGCGGGCCTCACCCGCAGTTCCCCGTAGTTGTAGTAGAAAGGCGTATAGCGCGCCTCGACGGCGTCGTAATTATTCTGGTTCGAGGAGTTGTAGGCCAGCCCCAGCTCCAGGCCGCCCCGCACGCGCAGGTCGCCGTTGAGTTGGGCGGGCATGCGCGCGGCCAGGCGGACCTCGGCCAGCACGTCGTCGCGCGCCGGCCCGGTCAGCTCGCCGGCGGCCCCGACGATCCTCTGCTCCGGGAAGCGCCGCAGGACCGCGCCCAGCGAGGCCTCCCAGACCAGCCGCTCCCGCGCCGGGCCGTCCACGCTCGCGGCCAGGGATACGCTGCGGGAGTCGAGCACGCGCTCGCCCGCCAGCTCGCGGGCCAGGACCCCGGGGCCGAAGCGGGAGGCCGCCTGAGCCTCTAGGCTGACGTAATTCGGGAAGGCGGTCTGGTAATAGTCCAGGTCGAAGCGCCAGGAGAAAGGATCGCGCCAGACGTACTCGGCCTGCGCGCCCACGCTCCACTTGCGCGAATCGAAGAGCCCGCCGCCCCAGCGCTCGTCCTTGGTCTCCTTGAGCAGTTCGTGTTTATAGCTCAGCGCGGGCTTGAGCCGCCAGCGGCTGCCCGGCACGGACCAGACCAGGCGGGTCCCGGCGCGCAGGTCCAGCCGTTCCTGGAGCAGGGTCCCGGCCCCGATTATGTCGACCGCCTGCTGCGTGCCTTGGTAGCTCGACTGCAGGGACGGCAGCAGGGCCAGGGCTTCGTCGAACCGCACCGCCGCGGCCAGCACGCCGGAGGCGTTGCCGGTCAAGGCGTTGCGCTGGCCGCGGGCGAAGGCCTGGCCGCCCAGGAGTTGCAGCCGGCCGATGGGCAGGATCTCCGCGGCGCCGGCGCCCGCGCAGAGCCAAAGCGCCGCCAAGCTCGTCGCGATGGCCCTCATGGCAGCAGCCCCGACTGCGCGAATATCTTGGGAGCCAGCAGCAGGTCGATCGTGCGCCCCCCGAACTCCGAGGCGGACAGCCTGGCCTCGTAATTAAGGCCCATGAATCGGAAAGCGGCCGCGGCGGAGACCTTCCCGTCGTCTTGCAGCGTGGAATTGTCCCAACGGACGAAGCCGCCGTCGCCGTAGGACTCGTAAACGAGCTGGTGGGCCAGGTCCGCCTGCGGCCGGGTGGAGCTCACGCTGCGCACGGGCAGGACCGCGGGCAGTATCGCGCCCGTGATGGGATCGTTGGCGAAGGCCGCCGCGGCGTTGCAATAGGACTGCAGGTCGACGCCCGTCCAACCGTGCTTGAGCGCCCCGTTGACGTAGAAACCGTAGCGGTCGAAAAGCGTCTGGTAGACGGGCCGGCCGGAGACGTCCTCGTAGCGGTTATTTTCCCGGTTGAAAAGCAGCGCCACGTCGTCCCCGGGATCGAAATTGCCGTTGACGTCCACGGGGTGGCCGCCTTGCGCGGCCTCCACAACGAGGTCGCGGCTGTTGGAGCGGCCGGTCTCGTAGGCGGTCAGCCACCAGTCCGGGGCGCTCCCCGCGCGCCCGGCCAATTGAGCCAGGACCGGAGTCAAGTCCCGCGGCAGGGGCTGGTTGAAGGTCCCCAGGTAGTAGAAGTAGTCGAGGCGCGCGGTCCGGCCGTTGAGCACCACGAGCTTGAACTGGTCCGGCGCCGGCCTCATCATGAACTGCTCCAGGCGCACGCGCCGGCCGGCGGAGTCCGTCAGGATTTTGCCCTCCTGGTACTCGGCCAGGCGGGTCTCGCGGGCGCAATCGGCCTGTTGCGCCTCCTTGGCCAGCTCCAGGTCCAGTTCGCGGCGCATTACGTCCTGGAACCGCGAGGCCCGCTGCTCTCCAGGCGTCGGCGCCGCCCGGGCCGGCCCCATCCCCCCGGCGCCGACCTCCAGCCGCTCGTCGGGACGCAGCAGCACGGCCTGCCCGCGGTTGTCCTCGACCCCCACGCGCCCTTGGTCGACGTCGATCACGGTCCGCCCGCCCAGGGCCACCGCCACCCGGAACCGCGCGGAGCGCGAGGAGGCCGTCGCCGTGGGCGTGCGCACCCGCAAGCCCTGCATGAGCGCGCCTTGGGACTCGGCGCGCACTATTCCCAGGCCGAGGTCGAGCACGGTCCGGTATCCGCTCTCCGCCTCCAGCACGAACGTCGTCTCCCCCCCCAATTCCGCCCGCGAACCGTCCGCGAAGGCCACCACGGCCCGCGCCCCGAAGCCGGTCCTAATCGAGTCGCCCGCCGCCAGGCGGGCCGGGGTCTTGCGCACCAGGAGCCAGTCCTCGGCGCCGCGGCCGAGGACCTGCACCACCCCGACCGCCTCGCGCACGACGGCGGCGTGGGCGCAGGCGGGCCCCAATAACGCGATAAGGCAGCCGAGGCTGCCGAGCGATTTCTTCATTTTCCCAGGAAAAAAGAGGATTTTTAATGAGTTTAGCCCCGGCCCAAAATACCGTCAATACGATTTTTGTTACAGGTAAACGTAATATATCAGCGGTTTCCGGGATCAAATTCGGCACCTTGGCGCATGGCTTCGAATCAGGTCCCCCCGCACCGCATCGATCCGGACGGCCGCGCGCGAAATGGGCCGGAGCGACGGGCGGCGGCCCGAGGCTTGCGCCGACGCCGGAAACCCCGCCCGGGCGGGTCCTGCGTCGGACATCCCGTAGGGCGCTCGCTGCGCCGGCGCCCGACGGGAGCCTTGTCCGGCGCCACCCGCCCGCAAGGCGATGCCGCCGACAGGACACCGGGCCGACCCGTCCCGGCTCGGTCTTTTGGGAACAAAAGCATGGGTTCGACCGTATATATAGTGGGGATGGGCATGCTTTGCACCTTGATCGCACACTTGAACTTTTCCAGCGGTTGGAAAGTT
>JAQUMZ010000225.1 GCA_028717865.1 Elusimicrobiota bacterium
ATAAATGAAGGGCGGATAAAAAGCTCCGATCGCCAGCGCGAGCCGAGCCACGCGCCCGCCGTAGAGCCCGCGGCCCAGCGCGAAAAGGAGCCACAGGGTCAAAACCCCCAGGGTGCAATTGGCGCCCAGCGCCGCCGCGTAGCTCCGGCCGAAAATCTTGAACAGCGAGCCGAGCAGCAGCGGGTAGGCGGGTTCCCGCAGGGCCGACGGCCGGCCTTGCGCGTCTTGCAGGCTCCAGCCGCGCGCGAAGGACTCGGCCAGGCCCGCGTAGCCGTCGATGTCGAACACCGCGGGCGGACGGGCGAGCCCGTAGCCGAGGCGCAAGGCCAGTCCCGCCGCCAGAAGCGCGGCGACGGGCCACTTCGCGCGCCGGAAAAAATTCACCATGAGCGCGATTTTATGTTAGCAATTCTTTCTTCTGAAAACGGCGCGGCAAAAAAGATATATTGCTTGCGATGGGGGCGCTCAGCATAATCATACCGGCCTTCAACGAGGAGGCCGCCATCGCCGATATCCTGCGCCGCTGCCTCGAGGCCCGGGCCGATCTTTGCCGGCAGATGGGGCTCGAACGCGTGGAGGTGCTCGTGGTCGACGACGGTTCCCGCGACCGGACCCGGAGCATCGCCGAGCGGTTCGTCGAGGCGCGGCTCGTCGCGCACCCCGAGAACCGCGGCTACGGGGCGGCTCTCGCCTCGGGCTTCGCCGCGGCCGGAGGCGACCTGCTCGGGTTCTTGGACGCCGACGGCACCTGCGATCCCCGGGCTTTCGCCGCCCTGCACCGGGCCCTCGTCCAGGAGCGGGCCGACTTGGCGGTGGGCAACCGGCTGCACGAGACCTCCCAGATGCCGCGCCTGCGCCGGCTCGGGAACCGCTTCTACGCTTTTGTCATCGCGCGCCTGACCGGCGTGCCGGTCCGCGACTCGGCCAGCGGCATGCGCCTGTTCCGGCGGGAGCTGCTCGAGCGGCTCGCGCCCCTGCCCTCCGGGTTGCACTTCACTCCCGTCATGACGGCGCGCGCGGCCAGCCTGGGCGCTTGCATCGCGGAGGTCCCCATCCCCTACGCCGAGAGGCAGGGCCGCTCCAAGCTCAACGTCGTCGCCGACGGCTTGCGCTTCCTGCGCTCCATCCTGGGCGCCATCTTCGCCATCTACCCGCTGCGCATTTTCGGCCCCTTGGGCGCGTTTTTCCTGCTCTTGGCCCTGGGATATGGAATCAAGCCCGTGGCTTATTACCTGGTCCATCGGCGCCTGGAAAGCGAGATGATATACCGCCTGCTCTCCATCGTGACGTTGTCGGCCTGCAGCCTGACCGCGCTTTGCTTCGGGCTCGTGGCCCAACGCCTGTCGGACGCGGTCACGGGGCGCCGCACCTCCCTGCTGCGCTGGTCCGGCTTGGCGCGGGCGGCGACGGCCGCCGGGGCCTGGCTGGCTTTGGGCGGGGTGGCTCTCAACAGCCGGACCATAATGGAGTACGCCGCGAGCGGCCATATCACCACCCATTGGATATACGTCTTGACCGGCGGCTTGGCCGTGATTTCCGGCACCGTTCTCTTCTGTTTCGGCGTGACCCTGGGCTTGGCCGGACATCTGCCCGAGCGCCCGGGCGGCGGCCGATGAGCGATTTTTGGAGCGGCCGGAAAGTTCTCGTCACCGGCGGGGCGGGCTTCGTCGGCAGCCATCTCGTCGAGGAGCTGCGCCGCCGCGCCCCGGACGTCCGGCTGACGATCGCGGACCTGTCCGAGCGGCCGGCAGCGGGGACCGAGCGGGTCCTGAAGCTTGATTTGCGCAGCCCCCAGGATTGCCTGGAGGCCTGCCGCGGCCAGGAGATCGTGCTCAATCTCGCGGCCCGGGTCGCGGGCGTCGGCTACAACCGCCTGCATCACGGAACCATGTTCCGGGACAATATGCAGATCGCGGCCAATATGATCGAGGCGGCCCGGGTCTGCGGCGTCGAGCGCTTCCTCGTGGTCAGCTCCGCGTGCGTATACGCGCGCGACTGCCCCATCCCCATGCGCGAGAGCGACGGCTTCCGGGACCGCCCCGAGCCCACCAATGAGGGCTACGGCTGGGCCAAGCGCATGGCCGAGTTCCTGGCGCGGGCGTATCACGATGAGTTCGGAATGAGGTTCGCGGTCGTGCGCCCCGCCAACACCTACGGCCCCCGGGACCATTTCGACAGCGCGGACTGCCACGTGATCGCGGCGCTGATGCGCCGCGTGGCCGCCGGAGAGAACCCCGTCCGCGTCTGGGGCGACGGCAGCCAGACCCGGTCCTTCATTTACGTGGAGGACTTCGCGCGGGGCCTGCTCGACGCGATCGAGCGCCACGATTCGTGCGAGCCGGTGAACCTGGCCTCGGAGGAGGAGGTGTCCATCCGCGAATTGGCGGCCCTCATCCGCGACACGGTCGGATCGCGCTCCGAACTGGTTTTCGATCCGGCTCAGCCCGCGGGCCAGCCTCGGCGGCGGCTGGACGCCCGCCGGGCGCGCGAAGCCTTCGGGTTTCAGGCCCGGGTCGGCCTGGCCGAGGGGCTGCGGCGCACCTGGGCCTGGTACCGCGAGCGGAGCGCGTCATGACCAAGGCTCTGGTCCTGCTCACCTTCAACGAGGCGGAGGCCCTGCCCAAGATTTTCGACCGCATCCCCCGCGCCTGCGCCGACGAGGTTTTCGCCGTGGACGGAGGCTCGCGGGACGGCACGCGCGAGTTTCTGGAGGCGCGCGGGGTGCGCGTCGTGACCCAGCCGAGGCGCGGCCGCGGGGTCGCCTTTCGCGTCGCTTTCGAGGCCACCGGCGCCGACGCCCTCTGCTTCTTCTCCCCGGACGGCAACGAGGAGCCCGGGGATATTCCCGGGCTTTTCTCCGAAATGGACCGCGGCTGGGACATGGTCATCGCCTCGCGCATGATGCGGGGCGCTTTCAATGAGGAGGACGTGCACTGGCTGCGGCCCCGCAAATGGGTCAACCAGGCTTTCACCCTGGCGGCCAACCTGCTCTGGAACCGCGGTCCCTACGTCACCGACACCATCAACGGCTTTCGCGCGGTGCGCCGCGCGGCTTTCCAGGCCATGGCTTGCGACGCCGACGGCTTCGTCATCGAATACCAGATGTCCATCCGGGCTATGAAGCGCGCGCTGAAAATAACCGAGCTTCCCACCCGGGAGGGCCAGCGGCTGGGCGGCCGCAGCACGGCGCGTTCCCTGCCCACGGGCCTGCTCTTCCTGCGCTTCCTTTGGCGCGAACTTTGGCGGCTTTGACGGCCTTATGATAAGATTAAGCCGGCACCATGGCTAACCGCAAGAGCAGCTCGGCGGCGGGAAAGTCGTCCGAGGCCGCGTCCGCGGAGGCGTTCGCGCACAAGGCCGTCGTCTGGTGGCTGCCGATTCTCTACTGCCTGATCTCCTCCCTGTTCTACCTGCGCACCTACGATTCGGCCCAGGTCAAGATCACGATCATGCAGATGGGCGGCGCCGTTCTGCTCGCCTTGTGGGCCTCGCGCCTGGCCCTGGCCGGCCGCTCGGCGCTGTCCCGCGACGACATGGTCTGCCTGTCCCCCTTCCTGGCATATCTGCTGGTGGGCATCCTTTCCTTCCTGCACGCGCCTTATCACATGGCCAGCGTGGATTTCTTCCTGCGGCATTGCTTCTTCATGACCGCGGCCCTCATCGTCATCTACGAGTTCGACGCGAAAGCCGTCGACCGGCTGACCAACTTCCTTATCTTGACGGCTTGGATCGCGGTGGGCTACGGCTTCCTGCAGTGGATCGACAACACCTGGTTTCCCCGGGGGGTCGGCCAGGGCATCGATCCCTTCATCTGGCGGGGCGCTTTCGGCCAGCGGGTGTTCTCCACCTACGGCAATCCCAACTTCTTCGCGGACTTCCTGGTCATCGTGTTCCCGATCCTGCTGACGCAGTACATCAAGACCCGGCGCTTCAGCCTCCTGCCGCTGATGGGCATGCTGCTCGTGGACCTCATCACCACGGGGACCAAGGGCGCCTGGGTCGGCTTCGCCCTGGTCATTTTTTTCCTGGGAGTCGTGGCTTTCGTGTATTTCCCCGCGGTGGTGCGCCCCTACCGCAAGATCGTGCTTGCGGTGGTGGCGGCGGGGGTGCTGGGATTCTTGGGCTACGTGGTCAAGGACCTCCGGGCGCGCATGGTCTCGGTGAATTTCCGGCTGTTTACCTGGGAGGCCACCTGGGAGATGGTCATGACCCAGCCTCTCATCGGCACCGGTATCGGCAGCTTCCCGCCGATTTATCCGGCTTTCCGGCGTCCGCCCATTTTTCATATCGAGGGCAAGCACAACACCGAGACCGACCATGCCGAGGACGAGTATATCGAGCAGCTTTTCGACAACGGCATGCTTGGTTTCGGAGTTTTCATCTGGCTCGTTTTGAGCACCCTGGTGGTGGGTTTCCGTTCGCTGGGGCAGCTCACCAATCTCTTCTCGACCAAGGACGGCCGCGCGCCGCCGCGGGCGTACGACTTGGTGGGCTACATGATCGCCTTCCTGGGCATGCTGGGCCACAATTTCTTCGACGTGAGCCTGCGTTTCGTGTCCTCGGGCGTCTATTTGGGCCTGCTTTCGGGCATGATCGTGAACCTTTCCCGCGGCCAGGCCCTCTACGAGCTCCACGACCTGCGGCAAACCGCGGCCGGCCGCCGGCCGGACGAATCCGAGGCGGCGCCCTCGCTCTGGACGCTGATCGCCGAGTTCCTGATCTGGCCGGCCCGCCTGGGCGCCTGGGTCCTGCTGGCTTACGTCGGCTTCCTGATGACGAAGGAGTTCGGGTTTCTCCAGGGCTCCATGTCGCGCCTGCCCATGGGCGGCGAGCTTTTGCAATGGTGGATCGCCTGGACGGTCTTCCTGGGCTGCGTTCTTTCGCTCGGAGGCATCCTGGTCTACCTGGCGTATCGTTCCGAGAATCCGGTCGTCGCGGTCATAATAATGGCGATGCTCTATCCCCTATATCAGTTCTGGGGCTACTTCAAGGCCGACGTCCACCACAATATCGCCATCTATTTTTCCAAGGAACGCCGCTGGGACGAGGCCTTGGGCAATTATCTCATCGTCAAGAAGCTCAATCCGAATTTCGTGATGTCCATGTATTTCATGGG
>JAQUMZ010000226.1 GCA_028717865.1 Elusimicrobiota bacterium
CAGGCCTGATAAGCAGACTTGCACACGTGTCATTTGCCGAATTCCAAGAGAAACTTCTTAAGCCTTGCGAGCTCGTCCTCATCGCAGAGCATGACCAGCGAGAGGAGATTTTCTTATATCGATCGCGCCACCCGGTCATCGCCAGCATTGTTTTTCGCTATGCTCAGACTAAGGGTGAGGACACAACGACAATCTTCAACCAAATTCTCGCGAATATGGACTTGGGGTACAGCTCCGATAGGGAAGCGTTCTCCGAAATGGTCCGGCTGCCACAGATCACGAAAGACATGCCGTCGATGGAGCACAGGCGAAACTTCTTCAATATTGCACTTATGAAGAGTGGTGGAGAGGGCTTCGTATGCCAGCATTACGGTCTGATGGAAATGAGATGCGATTTTTTTGAGGAAGCGGAGGAAAAGCTGCAGCAAGCCTGTGCGAAAGATCCTAACAATCCTAGTTTCACGCACTCGATCGCAACCCTCCTCTTCCGACGCTACAAGAAAGCCACGAACGAGTTGCAGCGAGAGCGCCTCCTCAAAAGGGCGAGCGAAATCCTTCACAGCTTGATCGCTTTGACCCCTGCAAACGACTACCCCTATACCACGCTGGCAAAGCTCTTGCTCGAAGCCTCTCGTCACGCAAAAATTGATAAGGAAGCTACGGCACTCTTGGCTGAGGCTCATCGGGTTGTCAATGACGGATTGCGGTGTTGCCCGTATAAGGTCGAAATTCGAACGGCAGATGCCGAGCTCTTAAAGGCTACCGGTCAAGACTCAAAGGCCCTGGATGCTTTGAGGACAGCAAACGCTGAGGATAGAACAAACCCAAAAGTCGCCCTTCTCTACGCACGCATCTTAGAAAGAAAGGGGGACCTTGACCGGGCCCTGCCAGTCGTGGCAGAAGCCCTTAAGTACAGTGAAATGGATCGCGCGCTGAATCAGAGCGCAGGACTTCTCACTTACAAGAAGACCAAGGATGCCGCCCGTGCGATTCCGTTCTTGCGGCGGTCTTTCGATCCGATGTTTCATGATTCGTATACGAATCTGTTCCTCGCAGGGTGCGAGTTCGAGGCAGGCAACTATAGAGACGCCGATATGATATTTGCCGGCTTTAAGAAGAGCCAGGCTCGCATGGACAGAAATGAGCGGTCGCTCCTGATTCCACTGGATGACAGAGTCTACAAGGGGAAGATTGAACGCTTGCTCGGCGTATCACGTGGATTCATTGCTCCCGATACTCTCCCTCGCACCGTCTTTTTTGACGGCCGATCGAGCTGCAAGCACAATGTTTCGGCAGGAACCCGCGTAAACTTCCAGATTCATTTCTCAATATTCGGACCCTTGGCTCGAAATCTCAAGGTCGAATGATCGGCCGATCCGTCTATTGAGTCGGCGCAGAATTTGCGTTACTCAGGCGCGGCTTACGTTCATTTCTCTCGCCAAGACTGAGCGGGTCAACCCGGGCTCGGACTAAAGTCTCGCTTGGAGGCCCAGCGCTCGCTGAAGCGCTTTGCTGCTAAGTGAGATGCGCGTTGGTCTTGCTTCAGTTCTTCGAATGGATTCGCAATCTGCAGCGAGGTTCATGCGTCTGTGTCTCCTATCCTCAGCCCGAATGTCGAACAAAACCTCATCCAAGATTCGGGATCCGTTTTGAAGAGCGTCGGACTCGGGGAGCAATTTGCCGTCATTGACATGTCAAGGGCTGTTAGTGCCGTTGTGTAGTTCCCCAGAAATCGCCGAGATGTAGTTCCCCAACCCCCTTCCGCGCGCCGGTTTGAAAATCCCCAGGCCGGCCATGAAAAAGTAGCGGCCGCCGCGCATCCTATCTTGGGGCTTTCTCGGAGCTCGTGGGATGCCCCGTGGAGGACCAGCCATGGGAGCGCCCCGATGCTGCTACTGCGGCCGACTGTACCGGCCCGATCCAAAGACGGCCAGGTTCCAAAAGGCCTGCAGTCGCGAGATCTGCCAGCGGGCACGCAAGCGCCAGAAGCTCAGACGCTGGCGAACGCTGCACCCCGAGCATGCAAAGCGCTACCAGCCCAAGGTGCGGGCTTGGGCCAAGGCCTACCCGGACTATTGGAGCAGGTACCGGAGCAGCCACCCAAAGTACGCCAAGCGGGACAATCGGCGGCGTGGCCGGGCCATCAAGCGGGCAAGATGTTCCGCAAACGAAACCTCGATGAGCAGGATTGTCGTCGAGAAGCTACATATGCTGGAAGCCCTGGGACCGGCGATTTGTTCCGCAAATGAAACCCCGATCCTCCGTCGGATGGGCGCCATCGAGGATTGCCTGCGCTCGACGGTGGCAGTCGTCTGTTCCGCAAAACAAACCGCTATGGCCGCCGCGGCGCCGCCTGGGGGATAATGTCGGTCATGAATGCCGAGACCTGGGCCGAAATCCGACGGTTGAAGGGGATTGAGAAGCTGTCCATCAGCGAGATCGCCCGGCGGCTGCGCCTGGACCGCAAGACGGTCAGGAAAGCCGTGTGCTCGCAAGGCGTGCCAAGGCGAAAAGTGGCGCCGCGACGGTCGAAGCTGGACGACTTCAAGGGCTACATCCGAAGCCGGCTGGAGGAATTTCCGCGGATCACCAGCGTGCGCTTGCTGCGCGAGCTCAATGAGATTGGGTTCGAAGGCGGGGTCAGCCGGCTCAAGGAGTTCGTAGCCACCATCCGCATCAAGCCGCCCGAGGCGTTCTTCCGAATCGAGACCCTGCCCGGGGAAGAGGCGCAGGTGGACTGGGCCAATTGCGGGACTGTGCGGGTCGGCAACGCGACGCGCAAATTGTCGGCGTTCGTGATGGTGCTGTCTTATTCGCGGATGCTCTACGCCGAGTTCACCCTGTCGCAGTGCCTGGAGGACTTTCTACAGGCCCACGTGCGCGCCTTTCGGTTCTTCGGAGGCATCCCGCTCAAGCTCCTCTACGATAACCTCAAGGCGGTGTGCCTGACCCGGCTGGGCTCGGAGATCCGCTTCAACGAGCGCTTCCTGGAGTTCAGCGGGCATTATCTGTTCACGCCGGTCCTCTGCCAGCCCGGGCACGGCAACGAAAAGGGCAAGGTCGAGCGGGGCATTCAATACCTGCGCTCGTCGTTCCTGGACGGCCGCCAGATCACGGATTGGGCGAGGGCCAACGACGAGTTGCGCAAGTGGCTCTCGGAGGTGGCCAATGTCCGCGCCCATGCTGTGACGAGGCGGCGGCCGGTGGATCGGTTCGAGGAGGAGAGGCCTAAGCTGAGGCCGGTGCCCGAGCTTGCCCTGGACCTGTCCATCATTCGGGCTGTCAAGGCCACCAGCCAGGCCCTGGTCCATTTCGATGGAAACCTCTACACGGTGCCGTTCGTCTTTGCTTCCAAGGCGTTGACGCTGAAAGCCACGACCCACGAGGTCTTGGCGTTCGACCGGACCCGGCCGGTGGCCAAGCACGCCCGAAGCTACGACCGCGGCCGGCTCATCGAGAACCCGGCTCACTACGCGGGCTTGCTCGACGCCAAGAAGGCAGCTGGGACGGCCAAGCTCACCGACCGCTTTCTGGCCTTGGCCGCGGGGTCCGAGCGCGACCGTGAGGCCTTACAGAGCATCCTCAAGGGGCTGCTGGAAGGCGAGTTCAACGTCCATCGGCATCTGGCCAAGATCATGAGCTTGGCCGAGCTCTACGGCCGCACAGAAGTCCTTGGCGCAGTTCACCAGGCCTTGGGCCAGGGCCTCGTGGGCGCCAACTACGTCCAGAACATCATCCTGCATAACCGTGCCGGCCGAGGCGAGGCGGATCCTGCCCAACTCGCCATACCAGCTAGGCCCGAGTGGGAGCATGTCGGCGGCAGCGAGCGGGATTTGGCCGTCTATGACGAGCTGTTCCCGGAGGACCCCGATGCCAAGAAGACCTAGGATCGCGCCGAACATCGAGAAGGCCGACCTCAAGACGCTGCTGCATTACCTCGGGCTGCACATGGCAGCCGAGGCCTACGAAGACCTGTTGGCCCAGGCGTCCAAGGGCAACTGGCCGCACAAGAAGCTCCTCGAAGAGCTGGCCAGCCGAGAGGCCGCAGCCAAGAAGGAACGGTCGGTTCAGAACCGGGTGGCCCAGGCGCACTTCCCCGTCGTCAAGACCATAGACAGCTTCGACTTTTCTTTCCCGAAGTCCATCCCGAAGGAGCAAGTCCTTGCCGCCCATTCGTTGGACTTCCTGGAGCGCCACGAGGGCTTCATCTTCCTCGGCGACCCCGGCACGGGCAAGAGCCACCTGGCCATCGCGCTCGGCTACACCGCGTGCATGCGGGGCGTGCGGACCAGGTTCACCCAGGCCATCGACATGGTCAACGATCTGCAGGAGGCGGCCAAGGACCGCAGGCTGACCAAGGCCATGCAAGTCTATCGGCAACCAAAACTGCTCATCATCGACGAGATCGGCTACCTCCCCTTCGACCAGAGCGGCTCGGACCTTTTCTTCCAGGTCATCAGCGCGCGCTACGAGCGCGGCGCCACCATCCTGACCACCAACGAGCCCTTCAAGAACTGGGGCCGGGTGTTTAGCAACAACACGGTGGCCTCGGCCATCATCGACCGTCTGGCGCACCACAACGATCTCATCCGCATCGTCGGAGACAGCTATCGAGTACACCACAGAAAGGCGAGTCGCAAGCAGTAGGCGGTTGCGTACCATCACGCCGGCCGCCGGCCGCGGACCCTTCGTTGTTGCCCTCTACGCGAGGGACGGGTGAGGCCTGTGAAATCGGCGAGGGGTGGGGTGCTCAGACCGGCGAAAACTGGGGATTTTCAGAGCGGCGCTAACAATAAAGAGCCTGTTGAAAAATGCCATATCATCGGCGAAGATGCCTGCCTTGAAACCGTATCGCGCAATCCAGGCCGTGCTCTTTTCAGCGAATGCTGCAATCCGTTGCCGGGTTTCGTTCGACAGGAGGGATTCCAAGCCCTCGGATTCGATCAGCCTTGATAGACGGCTAAAGGCGCGCAGATAACCGATGTTGCGAATGTAGAAGCCTTGCCTCCTCACGCTCCACCATGGTATGGCGATATCGTAGCCGGCGGCGTAAAGTTCCTTGTTGATTGACGCGTTGGACAAAAGGATCTTGGCGTTCTTGCCGGGCAGG
>JAQUMZ010000227.1 GCA_028717865.1 Elusimicrobiota bacterium
CGCAAAAGGCCGCCGGAGCCTCAGGCTCCGGCGGCCTTTGTACAGGAGTCGTCGGCCCGGCCCGCTGGGCGCACCAACGGAACGGCGCCGCCCGGAGTGGCGGCGCCGGGGTTCGCACCCTCCCTTCGGTCGGGCGCGAACCTCGCGAACGGCTTTGGCCGGTTGGGCGCCGTCGTTAACTAGATATTCAGATGGCAGGCATCGGCCAATCTCTTGGCCGTGTCCTGGCTTAGGCGGGCGATCCGGGCGATGAGGCGGGCGCAAAGCGAGGGGTCGCAGCGCGTGACGGAAGTCTTGACCAGGGGATTGAGCAGGCGCGCTAGGGCCGAGACGTCTACGCGTTTCAGGATGTCCCGCAGTCTGTCCAGGTCTTGCTCCGGAGCGTCGGCCCCGGCCAGATAATCGGCCAGGGCATCTACCGCCGCGCGGGTCGCCTGGTCCCCGGAGTTGGTCAAGTAAGCTTTGAAGAGCTCCGGCCGGCCTTCCAGCAAGCGGAAAGGCAAGTCGTGCGTGGCCAGCTCGTAGAGGCGCTGCGTGTCCAAATCCTCCAGGAACTTGAGCAGCCCCGCCTCGCCTTCTTGCTTGTAAATCTTGTGGATGAAATAGAACGTGCCCTGGGTGTAGTGGTTGCGCGCGTGGCGCATGTCCCGCAGGCGTTGCGCCTTCCAGGATCGCGCATCCTCGATCTCCTCGGGCCCTAGGCCGAAATCTCCAGGACGCGACAGCATCTTGTCCACGAGCAGAAGCTCCAGCATGACCGCGAATCCTTCGTTCAGAGCTGTCTCTGCGTTGATCCTGATCCCATCCTCCTCGGGAAGGATGAAGCCTCTTGATATGGATGGGATGATTTCATGGAAAACCCCATGCGCGTACTCGTGGAAGAAGGTCAATATTCGCGCGAGCCCGCGCCGGACTGCGCGATTGAGCGGGGAGGGAAGATCGTCGGCGGAGAAGGCGGTCGGCGCAAGTTCCCGTTCGTTGGATTTGCCGGGCGGCATTTTTTCCAGGAGGACGATATGGTGCATGCGGCTTTTCCCATAGGGCGACACGTCATGGGAGGCATTGATCATGTCCGTGTCTGTCCTGCCGGAATGGGCTACGGTCAGCGGGAATTCGCGGTGGAAGAGCGGGAAGTGCCGCGCGAAGGTGCGCCGAGTCTGATCGGCCAAGCCGAGGAGGTAATCGGATGCGGGCGAGTCCGGGACCTCGACCGCGGCGGCCGCCGCCGCGCCGAGGCCGGCCCGGTGCAGGAATTCGGCTTCGGCTGCATCCTTCCCGGATTCCGCGGATTTGGAATCGGGATTCTCCGGGCGCGGCGCCTCGGACAAGCGCGCCACACCGGGAAGAGCGCGGCCCGCTTCCGATTCTCCGGACAAAGCCAGGGCCGCTTGCGTCAGGGTTGGGCGCGGGACGAGCAGACTTGGAGCGATGAGCCCGTCGATCCTCGGCTCGGGCGAAACGGCGAGGCCGGCGGGGTTCGGCCCAGCCGCCATCCCCGTCATCATGCGCGAAGCCCTCGGGCGCGCCGCGGGGACCGCGCCCAGGGCTCCTCCGGCCTCAACAACGGCCAGGATGAGCGCCAATGCCCCGCGGCACGTTCCCATGCCATAGTATTATCTCGGAGGGATGTTTTGTCATGCGACCAAAGTCCCAACGAGATTGGGCTCCGGGCCCATGCCGCGATAGGCCCAATGCGCCCGATGTGAAAAACGAAGGGGCGTCTTCACACGCGAAGGCGCCCCTGACGTGGAACGGCGCGGAAAACTACTTCTCGACCATGACTCCATTTACCGCGGCGGCAAGCTTGCCGTAGATCATATCGAAGGAAATCATTTCCCAGGAGCCGTCCTCGTAGACGGCCAGCTGGTACTTGGCTCGTTCGAAGGGCGACTCCGCGTCCCGCTGGCCGGCCCATATGCCCATCAACGGCTTGAGCGGTTCCTGGTCTGAGGCCCGGGCGGCCGTCCGGACCTTTCCGAAGACCGGACCGTCGGGCAGCCTCAAGGTTTTGCCATGCTGTCCACGGCGGAATGGGTCTTTCGGGCCGGGCTGGTCATGCTTATTGACGCGCTGCGGCTGGGCCCCAGGGCCCTGGAGCCCTGCGCCAGGGCGGGATATCCTAGTCGTTGGAGATAAAATGGCTGTCGCGCGCGACGCGTATCTGGCGCTGATTTTGCTGGCCGTCTGGCTGCCCGGCCGGCCCGTCTTCGCCGCGGCGGCCGTTTCCGCCCGACCAGCGGCTGTGCGCGGGTCCTTGACCGAACTGGGTGGGCTGCTGACCTCGGCCCTGCCGGGGTTGCCCAAGGTCGATTTGTCCGCAGTCCCGGGCGAAAGGCTGGCTCTGGCCGGCTTGCCTCTGCCCCAGCCCGATCCCTCCGGGAGGCTGCCGCTCGTTCCGGCCTCGTTGGACGCGCGCCGGGCCGCGGTGCTCGTGGAACTGGCTCGGCGCGCGGAGCCCGTGGCGGCGCAAGGCGGGCCGAAAGCCTATGAAGTCTTGGAGGCGGTCAACGCGGTGTTCAAGGATATCCCGCCGCAAGCGCTGGCCGATTTCCCCGAGGAGAGATTGAACGCCCTGTCGAGCATGGTTTTCGACGTCTTGGCCGGGCGTCCTTCAAGCGCGAAGTCGGCCGCCGTGCTTTCCGATCTCAGCCTGGCCAGGATTGAATCCTTGCGCGGCAAGCCCCTGCGCCAAGAGGATCATAACCCGCACCGGAATCCGGACGGCGAAGCGCTGCTTACGACCTGGGGCGTGCCCGACTACGTGCGTCGCGTGGAAGCCGAGGGGTCGGTATTCCGGCACTACACCAACGAAGGCGGCCTGCGCGGGATACTGGACGCGGACGGGTTGCGCAACGGCGTAATACCTTATTTCGAGGTCATGGAGGGCGAGGTGAGGACCGCCATGCGCAGGAGCTTCAAGGATCTTGCCGGCATATTCCTGACCAAGCCGGACGTGGACGGCGACCGCGTCGGCCGTCCCAAGAAGGAGCTGTACGCCTACTATGTCGACCTTTTGCTGCCCGCCCGGCTGCCCTTGCTCGAGATCGAGCGCGGGGCCATATTCCTCGTCCCTTTCCCGCTGCGCACCCAGCCCTGGATACTCAATTTATACCGGCGCTGGGCTTCCGGCCAAACCGTAGACAAAGGGTATTTCGAGGGGATCCGGAGAGTCGAGGAATCCGGCGGGCCTGGTCCCGACGTCACGGTCCCGATGCGGATAATACGTCACGGCGAAGTCCCCTGACTCCGGGCTGGCTACGCCCTTCTGGCTTTGCAGATTTCCCAGGCCGGCGGGATGCAGGATATCAGGATGATGGCCAGGATCACGTAGTGGAAGTGGTTCTTGACCATGGGCAGGCCGGCGAACTTGTAGCCGGCGAATAGAAACGCCGACGTCCAGGCCAGTCCGCCCGTGACGTTGTAGAGCGCGAAGCGCGGGTAGGACATGGTGCCGATTCCCGCCACGAAGGGCGCGAAGGTGCGCACGATGGGCACGAAGCGCGCCAGGATTATCGTCTTGCCGCCGTACTTCTCATAGAAGCGGTGGGCCTCGTCGAGGTGCTTGCGGTTGAGCAGCCAGGAATCCCGGCGCGAGAAGACCTTGGGCCCTAGCCATTTGCCGGCCGTGTAGTTGACCGCGTCGCCCAAGACCGCGGCCAGGCTTAGCAGCAGCCAGACCTGGACGATGCCTATGGGCGAATTCTCGCGCGCGGCCAGGGCGCCCACGGCGAAGAGCAGGGAGTCGCCGGGCAGGTAGGGGGTCACCACGAGCCCCGTTTCTGCGAATATTATCAAGAAGAGCAGGCCGTGCAGCCAGCCGCCCAATTGCGCCGCCCACAGGTTGAGATGGGCGTCGAGGTGCAGGAAGACGTCGAGGCCGGCGCGCAGATGCTCCATGCGCCTGATTATACAAATCTCCCTGGACAGGGGCGGGGCAATCTGTTTAAATCCAGCTTCCATGAACGGCATCCGGGCCTCCGAGATCGTCGACCTCCTGCGCGCCGTGGAGAGCGCGGGCGGCGCGGACGCGGTCCTGGCCACGTTCGTGTCGGTGGACGGCTCGGTCTTCGCCCGGGCCGGGGCCATGGCGGTCTTCGTTCCCGGCGCGCCCGGCCGCGGCGGCGCGGTCGCCGTCGAGGAACTTCAGGGGGATTTGCGCCGGGAGGTGGAGGCCACGGCGGCGGCGGGGCCCCGGCTGTGCGTCCTTGACTTGCCCCAGGACGACCCGATTTTGGGCTTCGGGCTGGGGGCCCCGGGCCGGGTGGAGGTCTGGCTCGAACCGGCGAACGAGGTTTTGCGCGCCTACCTGCGGCTGGTGCTGGAGAGCCTGCTTCGCGGCGAGGGCGTCGTGTGCGCCCTGGAGATCGAGGGGCCCAAGCTCGGCGAGCGCCGCCTGCACCGGCCGGAGGAGCCGGGGGTGCGCGAGTGCTACCAGGAGCTCAGCCCCGAGATCGTGGAGGCCTCGGCCGCGGGGGGGCAGCAGCGCGCCTTTCTTTGCCCGGTGCATCCCATGGGCAAGGCCATGATCTTCGGCTCGGGCGCGGCCGCCCGCGCCCTGGCGCGGCATCTTTCCGAGTTGGGCTTCGCCGTGGTCGCCGCCGATCCCCGTTCGGGGCGGCTGCAGGGGGCGGAGCGCCGCCTGCCCGGGGTCCGGGTCGTGCAGGGCGGCTGGGAGCAGGCGCGCGCCGAGCTGCATCCCGACGAGGAGACCTCCGTGGTCGTGCTCACGTGCAGCTACGCCCTGGATCTGGAGACTTTGCAAGGGGCGCTCAAAAGCCCGGCCGCCTACGTGGGGCTGATCGGCCCGCAGAAGCGCACCGAGGCGCTGCTGGCCGAGCTGGCCGCCTTGGAGGTCCGGCCCCGGCCGGGGACGTTCTTCGCGCCCGCGGGCCTCGACATCGGCGCCGAGGCGCCCGCGGAGGCCGCGCTTTCCATAGCCGCCGAGATACTGGCGGCGCGCTCGGGACGCAAGGGCGGACGGCTTTCCTCGCGCCGCCGGGATTCCGAGGCCAGGGCGAAGGCCAAGGTGCCGGGCCTGATCCTGGCCGCGGGTCCGGGCACGCGGTTTTCCGCCGGCCCCAAGCTCTCGGC
>JAQUMZ010000228.1 GCA_028717865.1 Elusimicrobiota bacterium
GACCAGGTAATAAGTGGCGCTGGTCGCGCCCAGTCCCGTAAGGACCTCGGGAGCGCCCTGGCCCGCGTTGTCCACCGTGAGCAGCGGCGCGCCCAGTTCGTCGCGCACGGCCAGAACCAGGTCCAGGCCCGCGACGGCGGAGACCTCGGCGCGCAGCAGCAACCGGGCGCCGCTGGCGACGTCGACGCGGTACCAATCCTCGTCGCCGGCCGGGGCGACGTTGCCGGAGATTGAATCTCCCGCGAAGGCGACGGCGTCCTGCCGCTGGTCGTCGGGCTCCAGCTCGGAGCGTCCGTCGTAGGGCCGCAGCTCGCTGAGCAGCTCGTAGAAGACCTCCGCGTTGGCCATGCGCCGGCCCCGGGTGCGCAGGCGCAGGGCGTACTCCATGGGCGGACGCACTCCCAGGTTATTGAGACTGGTCCCCGTCCCCGCTCCGGCGGCGCCGAACTCCTTCAACTTGTAGCCGTTGCCGTCGTAGAACTCCAGCACGGGATCGACGTTGGGGACCCCGCCCAGATCCAGGCTCAGGGAGAAAACCCCCTCGCCCGGCGCCGCGATCTTGAACCAGTCCTCCTCGGCCTGGTCCGGCTCCACGGACAAAAGATTCACCGAGGGGAAGTAATGGCCCCGCGTCACGCCGTTGAGCTCCAGGGCCGAGGCCTGGGCGAGCCGGTCGTTCGGCTCGCGCTCCCGCCCTGCGGCGGACTCGAGCTTGGTGGTCAGCAGGTACTGCTGGCCGGGGTTGTCGGCCTTGGGGTTCTTGTTGCTCACCACAAGGAAGTATTCGCCCTTCTCCACGCCCAAATCCAGCAGGCGCTCGTCGCCCCCCACCCCGGTCTCGTCCGCCCGCTTGAGCTCGGTCTGATCGCGGCCGCGGAAGCTCAGGACGAAATCCACGTCGCGTATGCCGCCCACGTGCACGTTGAGTATGCCCGAGTCCCGGGCCACCGCGATCTTGTACCAGTCCTCGTCTCCGGACGCGCAGATCGTTCCCAGCATGGCGCGGCCGGCCCGCAAGGGCGCGGCATGCGCGAAGTCGTTGTCGGGCTCCGCCTCCCGGCCGGGCCGGGAGCAGGCGCAGAGAAGTCCTGCGCAGAGCGCCGCCGGCAAAATCGCGCGTGCCATCGATACGATTTTACCTTAAAATAACGGCTTGGTCGGGCGGTTGCGGTACACCGCCTTGATGAAGCTCATCCAGATCGGGGCGGCGAAGCGGCCCCCCGTCTCGCCCTGGCCCAGGGCGGCGCGCATGTCGTCGTGGCCGACCCAGACCGCCGCGGAGAGGTCCGCCGTGAACCCCGCGAACCACGCGTCGCGGTAGTCGTTGGTGGTCCCGGTCTTGCCCGCCGCGGGAACGTTGAAGCCGGTCCGCAGGGCCGCCGCGTGGGCGGTGCCCCCGGCGCCGAAAACGCCCCGCAGCACCGAGGCCACGGCCCGGCAGGTCCCGGAGCTCAGCACCGTCTCGGAGGCGGGCGCGGGCGCCGCCCCGCCCAGCGCGGCGCCGTCGCGGTCCTCGATCGAGGCGATGAAATAGGGCCGGACCGGCCGGCCGCCGTTGGCGAAGACCGAGTAGGCCGCGGCCAACTGCAGGGGCGAGACATCCGCCGTGCCCAGGGCCAGGGTGAGGTTGCGCGGCCACGACTCGCGGGGGATGCCGGCGGCTCCGGACAGCAGCCCGATCACCGCGTCGATGTCCACGGCCTCGAGCAGCCGGATGGCCACGGAGTTGAGGGAGCGCTGCAGGGCCTCGGCCAGGGTGACCTCGCCGTAGTATTTGCCGTTGTAGTTGCGGGGCGCCCAAACCTTGCCGCCCCGGCGGTAGCGGATCGGGGCGTCGAGCATCCTATCCTCGGGCCGATACCGGCCCGACTCGAAGGCCGCGGCGTAGACGAAAGGCTTGAGCGCCGAACCGGCCGGACGGGCGATGTCCAGGGCGCGATTGAGCTGGTTGGAGAAATTGAAGCCGGCCCCTCCGACCAGGGCCAGGACGGCGCCGCTGCGAGGCTCGACCGCGGCCAGCCCTCCCTGCACGCGCGGGCCGGTGGAAAGGTCCTCCCGCCAGAAAGCCGCCAGCCCCTCGCGCAGGGCCTGCTGGGCGGCCTTCTGGATTTCCAGGTCGAAGGTCGTGCGCACGACCAGCCCCCCCTTGGTGATGCGCTCGCGGGAGAATTCCCGCCCCAGGGCCCGGCGGACGGTCTCGGTCAGATACGGCGCCTCGTTGACCGTCATCTTCCACATGGAGGACTCGGGGGCCTTGAACCGCGCGTCCCCGGCCTTCCAGAACTCGTCGCAATAGCGCTCTACGGCGGAGGCGGGTATGTAGCCCAGCTTGGCCATGCGCGTCAGGACCGTGCGCTGCCGGGCCTTGGCCGCCGCGGGATTCTCGTAGGGCGAGAAGCGGCCGGGGCTGTTGACGATGCCGGCCAGCATGGCCGACTCCCCCAGGTCGAGGTCGCGGGTGGATTTGCCGAAATAGAACCGGGCCGCGGACTCGACGCCGAAGGCCCCGTGGCCGAAATAGGCGTAATTGAAATACATGAGCAGGAGCTGGTCCTTGGTGAACTTGCGCTCGAGCTTGCGGGCGCAGAAGGCCTCGAATATCTTGCGCCCGTAGGTCTTCTTGCGCGTAGTGAACATCAGCTTGGCCAGCTGCTGGGTTATGGTGCTGCCGCCCTGGACGTGGCGCAGATGCCGCAGATTGGCGAGCATGGCGCGGGCCATGGCGCGGTAATTGAGCCCGCCGTGCCTGTAGAAGGTGCCGTCCTCCGTGGCGACCAGGGCTTTCTTGAGAAACGCCGGCAGCTCGGCGGGGTCGCGGACGTAGGCGGTCTTCTCGCCGGAGAATTCGCAGATCAGGCGGCCCGAGGCGTCGAGGACGCGCGTAGGCACGGCCGCCACGCTGAGCTTGGAGGCCAGGTAGGGGACCTCGAAGACCTCGTCGCCCTCCAGCAGGTAGTCCTCGCGGTTGGGGGCGCTGATGTTGAGGTAATACTGATCCATCTTGCCCACGATCGAGGTTTCCAGGCGGCGATAGTTCCACCAGCCGTTGACAAGCATGCCCGCGGCCAGAAGGGGCGGCAGCAGGACCGCGGCCAGAACCGCCAGCAGCGCGCGCGCCATGCTGATATCTTAACAAGCGCGGCACACCCATTGCCAAAACTTGGCGATTTCTTGACGCCGCGGCGTTATAATAAAAGAGGGAGCCGGGAGGAAGTCATGGCTACCTTGCTCGAGAAGGCGAGGGTTCGCAACTTCAGCGAACCGGATGAAGTTCGGAGGTTCGAGAAAGGCAAGGTCGAGCTGCTCAAGATCGGCGGCATGACCGTGGGACGGGCGACCTTCGAACCGGGCTGGAAATGGTCGACGTGCGTCAAGCCCCTGGCCGGCACCAAAAGCTGCCGGTCGGCCCACCTGGGCTTCGTGCTTTCCGGAACGCTCATGACCCGGATGGACGACGGCACGACGCTGCGTTCCGAGACCGGAGACATATTCGAGCTGCCCCCGGGGCACGACGGCTGGGTCGAGGGCGACCGCCCGGCGGTCATCATCGACTTCCAGGGGATGGAGGACTACGCCAAGCCATGACCCCCGGACGCCGGTCTTCTAGACGCCGATTTTGGAGGCGGTCGCCGCACGCGCCGCGGGCGGAACGGCGGGCTCGCCGTAGAACATCTTGACGTAGTCCTTGACCATGCGGTTGCCGCAGAAACGCGGCGCGACGGTGCGGATGGACTCCTTCATCACCTTGAGCCAGCCGTGGGGGATGCCGTCGGAGCCGCGGTCGTAGAAGAGCGGGACGATGTTCTTCTCCAGGGCCTGGTAGATGTCCTCGGCGTCGGCGGCGTCGGCGGCCTCGCCCGCGCCGCGTCCGCCCGGCGCGCCGATCGCCCAGCCGTTGCCCCCGTTGAAGCCCTCCTCCCACCAGCCGTCAAGGATGCTCAGGCTGGGGACCCCGTTGACCGCGGCCTTGATGCCGCTGGTCCCGCAAGCCTCCATCGGGGCCAGGGGGTTGTTGAGCCAGAGATCGCAGCCCTGGACGAAATAGCGCGCCACGTGCATGTCGTAATCCTCGACGAAGACCACGCGGCCGCCGAAAGCGGGGTCCTTGGAGAGATGGTATATCTGCTGGATCAAGGCCTTGCCCGAGTCGTCGGCGGGATGCGCCTTGCCGGCGAAAACCAGCTGGATGGGCTTCCAGTGGTCGAGCAGCAGGGCCTTGAGCCGCCCCAGGTCGCGCAGGATCAGCGTGGCGCGCTTATATCCCGCGAAGCGCCGGGCGAAGCCTATGGTCAGCGCCCGCGGATCGAGCAGCGCCCCCTGGGTCAGGACCTGCGAGGCCTCGGCGTTGCGGGAAATCCACCGGTCGCGGGCCCGGTCGCGCAGGAGCTTGAGCAGTTCCTCCTTGTTGCGCATGTGGGCGCGCCAAAGCTCCTCGTCCGGGATGGTGGAGACTTGGCCCCACACCGAGGGCTCGTCCTGCTTCTCCGGCCAGTCCCGCCCCAAATGCTTGAAGAAGGCCCAGCCCAGGTCCTGCTGCACCCAGGTGGCCAGGTGCACGCCGTTGGTCACGTGCGCGATCGGCACCTCTTCCTCCTTCCGGTCCGGAAAAAGCTTGGTCCACATGCGGCGCGAAACGATGCCGTGGCGCCGGCTGACCGCGTTGCGCCGGCCGGACAGCTTGAGGGCGAGCGCGGTCATGTTCCAGCCCGCCTGGCCCGGGACGCGTCCGAGCTCGAGGAACTGCTCCTGGTCCAGGCCCAGCTCCGCGGCGTACTTGCCGAAGTACTCGGACACCAGCCCCTCCGAGAAAACGTCGTGTCCGGCCTCCACCGGGGTATGGGTGGTGAACACCGAGCGGCCGGCCACGTCGCGCACGGCCTCGGCGAAAGGCCGGCCCTGGGCGACCAGCTCGCGCGCCAGCTCCAGGAACATGAACGCGGAATGGCCCTCGTTGACGTGGTAATGCTCGGCGGGCACGCCCAGGGCGCGCAGCATGCGCACCCCGCCTATGCCCAGCAGCACCTCCTGGCGCAGGCGCATGGTCCGGTCGCCGCCGTAGAGGCGC
>JAQUMZ010000229.1 GCA_028717865.1 Elusimicrobiota bacterium
TCAAGTCGGGCCTAGTGTCGGCCATCAAGCTGAGCGACCGTCTGAGCTGAAGTGCCCTTCAGCATCCTCGGGTCGGTCAAGAGCCTGATCGAGAAGATTTCTGCCAGGCTCCATGTCCAGATCAAGGATGTTGGACAGGTGCTCAACAATAACACCTTCCACATTCACATCGGTGGGACGCATAATCACTCGCAGAATGTAATTAGCCTGCCACTGGAGCGTTTGTCGAAGGACGAGAAGGATGAGTTGCTGCAGATGCTCCCGCAGGCTCTGGGAGACATGGAAGTCCCCATCCTGAGCGACGACCACGCGAAGCTGCTTCTCGAATTCAATTCCAAGCGTGATGACGGCAAGGACATCGTTGAGGCCCTCCGAGGTTGCATCGGCCACGCTGATATCACGGCCCTCCGTGCTGCCCTCTACATCCGGGCCATGCACCGCGCGCACAAGGACATCAGCAATCTGAAGGAGAGTGTGGTCATCTCTTATGGTGAGCGGGGTAGGAAGATCTGCAACCTTTGCAGCGCTGGCTACTTCGAGACCATGATCGTGCCGCTGCTGCGCGAGATGCGGGTCTCGCCGGAGTTCCAGGTGTCGGAGTTCAAGCGGCGTTATGACCTCATCGTCGAAGAGGAAGCCTTCTCTCTTTTCGTGCATGGGGGCATGAGCGCGGCGTCTCTGGGACGCGACATCGTGGCCAAGCTTGAACGGAACAAGTCTTACGGCAAGCACTACGTCAATATCCACGCCATCGGCTCAACGAATATCGACACCGTGAAATCCGCCGCCCGCGAAGTGCTTAATGGCCATCCCGATATTGAGAAGGTCGAGGATGCACGCTCGGGCAACTCGCTCTTCGTCAAGCTTGCAAAGACACTCCCTTCCTAATCGGCTCCGAGTTCTATTTGAGTCGTACCCTGCGCCGCTCCCCCGGCGGCGCTCCCATGCGGTCAAGCGGGCTCGCTTGCCGATGCCGGGTTACTGCGTCGGTGTCGGCGACTTGCGCGTAGATGCGCGTCATTTCCAGCGTCGAATGGCCTAGGATTTTCTGCAAGGTCAGCACGTCGCCACCGTTGCGTAGATACTGCACGGCGAAGAAATGCCGGAAGGTGTGCATGGAGCAGCGCACGTCTTGAAGCCCGGCCGCCACGCCATAGCCCCGTAGCCGATCCTCAAACGTCCGCTTGGCCATCTTCAAGCCGAACCGATTGCACCATAGCGCGTCGACGCCTTGAAGGTCTCCGCGAACCCTGAGCCAGTCCATGAGCGCCCGGCTCGCCGTCTGGCCGAAGGGGACCACTCGCTCCTTGCGTCCCTTGCCCAATACGGTCAGGACTCCTTGCCCGAAGTCCAAATCCGGCAACCGCAGCCCCATCGCTTCGGAAGCGCGCAGCCCGGTATCAGCCAGCAAGACACAGATGGTAAAGTCCCGAAGGCCGAAGGGCGTCCGCGTCTGGATCGCCCCGAGCAGGAGCCTGACCTGTTCCTCCGTGAACGCCTTGATAAGCCGCTTCTCCCGCTTGGGCCGCTCGACGCGGGACATGGGATTGACCAGGATAAGCCCGTCGCGTTCGAGAAAACGCCAGAAGGCCCGCAGGATTCGGAACACGCAATCAATCGTCGAATCCTTGCGGCCCCGCTCGCGCATGAATTGCAGATAGCCCCGCAACAGGTCCGCCGTCACGTCGCAGGGACTAGCGCCTTGGCTCGCCGTCCAGCGTTGCCAGCAGTTGAGATTGACGGCGTAGAGCTTCTGCGTCGCGGGCGTCAGGTTCTGGCTGCGGCAGCGCAGCGAAAAGAGCCGGAGCGCCCGGTCCCACGTCAAGTCTTGCGGCTTGATCGACTGTATCGCGATGCCCATGCTTCCCCCCAGTGGAAGCCGAATAGAGCGTGGTCGGACCCCATTTTGGGGGTCTTCCCAGTTGCTCCGGGATTGCGCGACTTTCAGGCGGGAAACGGATTCTCAGACGAAAAGAAAATTGGCCAGGGACAGGATCGAACTGTCGACACCCGGTTTTTCAGACCGGTGCTCTACCACTGAGCTACCTGGCCAACCGGGAGAAAATACCATATTTTGACGGGGTCAGGCTTTCCCTTATTTCCTTGCCGATGGAAATTTGGGGAATGCTTGTCACCATTGTCATTGGCGCTTAATTAAGGTTAAATCAGTATATGTCTACATTGATACCCCAAGTGATCGAAAGGGCCACCCAAGGCTCCGTCATCGGCTACGACATCTATTCCCGCCTGCTCAAGGACCGCATCATATTCGTGGGCGGTTATGAGGGCGAGTTCACCACCGATTCCGCCAACGTCCTGATCGCCCAACTGCTCTACCTGGAATCGGACGACAACACCAAGGACATCAACCTCTATATCAACTCCCCCGGCGGCATGGTCACCGCGGGCCTGGCCGTCTACGACACGATGCAGTACATCAAGGCGCCGATCACCACCATCTGCATGGGCATGGCCATGTCCTTCGGCGCCGTCATCCTGGCGGCCGGCACCAAGGGCAAGCGCTTCGCCCTGCCGCAGGCGCGCGTCATGATCCACCAGCCCATGGTCGGGGGCATCTCCGGCCAGGCCACGGACATCGTCGTGGAGGCCAAGGAGATGGCCTACACGCGCGCGACCTTGGAGAAGATCATGGCCAAGCACACGGGCCAGCCGATCGAGCGCATCACCAAGGACATGGAGCGCAACTACTACATGTCGGCCGAGGAAGCCAAGGCTTACGGCATCGTCGACGTGGTCCTGCCCGGCTCCAAGACATAGGCTTTCCGGGAGCCCGGTCCCTCTTGACAGGAGGGGGGCCGCATGTCTATAATAGCAGTCGAGGTCGTTGATTGCTAATTTAGCTTAGCCATGCGCCAACTTAAGCCCGAGGTGGTCGAATCGCGCAAGAAGGGCCTGCTGCAGTGGGTCGTTCACTATTACATCAAGAATTCCCGTCCGGTCTCCTCGGCCGTCATCGCGCAGGAGGCCGGGATGGGGTTGTCCCCGGCGACCATACGCAACGTCCTGCAGGA
This sequence comes from Elusimicrobiota bacterium, assembly GCA_028717865.1. Classification (GTDB taxonomy): domain Bacteria; phylum Elusimicrobiota; class Elusimicrobia; order UBA1565; family UBA9628; genus UBA9628. The sequence goes on from JAQUMZ010000229.1 coordinate 3,033, forward strand.
GCTCGAGGACGAGGGCTACCTGCACCAGCCTCATGCCTCGGCGGGCCGCGAGCCCACCGACAAGGGCTACCGGTTTTTCGTCGAGCACATCATAGACGTCCAGCGGCTGGCCTCGGATGAGAAGGAGCGCCTCGAGAGCCAGTATCAGGACCGCGTCGAGGAGCTCGACACCCTGCTTTCGGAGACCTCGAAGCTGCTTTCCAAGATATCCCACGGGGCCGGGCTGGTCCTCTCGCCCCAGATGCGGGACCAGAAGTTGCGGCGCCTGGAGCTCATTCCTTTATCCGGCAAGAGCGTGCTGGCCATCCTGGTCACCGAGACGGGGCTGGTACGGCATTGGCCCATCCGCCTGAATTTCGCCCCTTCGGCGCGGCAGATCAACGCCCTGAACCGCTTCCTGGGCGACCAGGCGCGCGGCTGCAGCATCAAGGACGCCCAGAGCGTGGTCCTGGCCCAGCTGCAGAGCATGGAACGCGAATTCCGCGAGCTGACCGCGCTGGCCGATGAGCTGCTCCAGGAAGTGGGCCGGGTGGTGGCGCCCGAGTCCCTCTACGTCGAGGGCGCGGATAACATCCTTTCCTTCGCCGGGGACATCGGCGACCTCTCCACCGTACAGGCCCTGATGCGGGTCTTCAACGAGAAGCGCCGGTTGGCCGGCCTGCTCGAGCACGAGCTCGACGCCACCAGGCGGCGGGGGGCCGTGGGGTCCACGGCGCACGTGGCCATCGGCGTCGAGAGCGGTTTGCCGGAGTTCCGGGACTTGTCCCTGGTTACCAACACCTACCGCTACCACGACCGGGTGGTCGGCGTGCTGGGCGTGCTGGGCTCCAAGCGCATGGAATACTCGCGCATGATGAGCCTGGTCAATTACATGGGCGAGCTGGTCTCGCGCCAGCTCGCGACGTGGGAGGAGGAGGAGGGCCAGCCATGAGCAAACCGGCCAAAAACGGCTCCGCCAAGCCCGAGGCGGGGGCGCCCTGCGCGCCCGAGCCGGCGCCGTCCGCCCCGATCCCGGCCTCCGTTGCGGCCCCGGATTACCTGGACCAGCTGATGCGCCTGAAGGCCGAGTTCGAGAATTACCGCAAGCGCGTGGACCGGGAGCGGCCCGAGTATATCCGCCTGGGGCGCGGCGAGGTGCTGGGCAAGCTGCTGCCGCTCTACGACGTTTTGCGCAAGGTCCACCAGGATGTCCAGGCCTCCCACAACGACACCCCATTGGCCAAGGGAATGGAAGGGATTTTCAAGGAGTTCGAGAAGCTGTTCCGGGAGGAGGGCGTGACGCCGATGGAGCCGCTGGGCAAGCCCTTCGACGCCCTCAAGCACGAGGCGTTCGGGACGGCCGACCGGGACGATTGCGCCGAGGGGACCGTGGTGGACGTGCTGCAAAACGGATTTCTGCTGCAAAACCGGGTCCTGCGCACCGCCAAGGTGCGCATCGCCCGCAGACCTAAAAAGGAAGATGGGCCCGCGGAGCCGGGTCCGGAGGTGAAAAAATGAGCAAGATCATAGGCATAGATCTGGGAACGTCCAACACGGCCGCGGCGGTGATGGAGGGCGGCAAGGCCACCATCATCCCCTCCGCCGAGGGGACTTCCGTCGGCGGCAAGGCCTTCCCCTCCTACGTGGCCTTCGCCAAGGACGGGCAGCTGCTCGTCGGCGAGCCGGCGCGGCGCCAGGCCGTGGCCAATCCCGACGGGACCTTCATGGCCTTCAAGCGCAAGATGGGCACCGACCACAAGTACCAGGCCCCCGACGGCAAGGCCTACACCCCCCAGCAGCTCTCCGCCTTCCTGCTCCAGAAGGTCAAGCGCGACTGCGAGGCTTTCTTGGGGGATAAGGTCGAGAAGGCCGTCATCACGGTCCCGGCCTACTTTAATGATAATCAACGGCAAGCGACCAAGGACGCCGGCACCATCGCGGGCCTGGAGGTCGTGCGCATCGTCAACGAGCCCACCGCCGCCTGCCTGGCCTACGGCCTTGACAAAAAGGGCAAGGACC
>JAQUMZ010000230.1 GCA_028717865.1 Elusimicrobiota bacterium
AACTTTTCCAGCGGTTGGAAAGTTCTCAAACGGTGAAAAGCTGCTTCTTTGCCCGTCCACATGTGTGTCCGGGACACACATGTGGACACCTCTGACCAAGTCATGGAGATACGAACTATGCACGCGCATCCCGCCCTGCGAATATTGACCGATGACGATCTGTTGGCGCGCTTGGATATCCTTGTCCGGGAAGAGCGCGACAGCCTGGCCGAGGTCGTGGAGCATCTGATGGAGGTCGAGCGCCGGGAATTGGCGCTCGATCGCGGCTATGCCTCGCTCTACGAGTACTGCGTCAAGGCATTAGGTTACTCCCAAGCAGCGGCGTTCTTGAGGATTCGCGCGGCCCGGGCCGCCGCGGAATTCCCGGAGATAATCGACCGTTTGCGTTCGGGCCGCGTTCATCTCGACGCCATCGCCCGCCTGTATCCTCATCTGACTTGCGATAACAGCGCGAGACTCTTGGACCGAGTCGAGGGAGCCTCCAAGCAGGATGTACTGGCCTTGGTAGCCGCGCTGCAGACGGTACCGCCGCCCGTAAAGGATTTGATCGTGCCCGTGCCGGCAACCCCCAAACCCGTCGGAACTGCTCCGGGCGATCCCAAGCGGAGTTCGGACGGCGGCGCCGCCGTCCCGCCGACGGCGGCGGAGCCCGAAGTCATCCCTCCGCCGCTCCATCGCTTTCACTTCACCGGAGACGGCGAGCTTCTGTCGCTGGTCGCGCGTTTGCGGCAGTTGCTCAGGCACAAACACCCGGAAGGGCGGCTGGAGGACATCTTCAAGGAAGCCGCGCGGACCCTGCTCGAAGACATGGAACGCGAGCTCAGGCCGGCCAAGATCCCGGCGAAACGGTCGCTGACGCGGACGGTTCCCGCGGCTCGGAGCAATGGCAGCCGTTACGTGCCCCGAACCGTCAAACGCGCGGTGTGGAAACGCGATGGAGGGCGCTGCGCCTACGTGGCGCCGGATGGCCGCCGCTGCGAAAGCCGGGGCGCCCTGGAGTACGACCACATCGTGCCCTGGGCCGACGGCGGGCGCTCCGATACGGCAGACAACATCAGGCTCCTATGCCGGGCGCATAATCAGCGCCTGGGCCGCAAACGCTTCGGGGGCGCACCGACCGGTGCATGGAGGCTAGGTTGAATTCTTCAATTAAAGCTGGAACTCGCCGCTCTAGCGCGGCGAAGCACGCGCGCAAAGAATTGTTGGCCCAGCCCGCTGGGCGCACCAACGGAACGGCGCCGCCCGGAGTGGCGGCGCCGGGGTTCGCACCCTCCCTTCGGTCGGGCGCGAACCTCGAGAACGGATTCCTTCGATTGGCCACCGCCGTTAAGCCAGCGCTTGAGCGAAGCGAGAGCGCAACCGGCTCGCCCATAGGAGGGGCGAGCCGGAGCCGTCGGGGTGGCCATTGTGGCCGGCTACAGTTCTCTCGAGGGCGCATGAAAAGAGGGAACGGAATTATTCCGCCGCTTCCGTCGATGAAAGCTGGCTAACTGCCGTTTCAGGCTAGGCGCCTGCCCCAGCGACTATCAGAACCGCACCAGCAGGGAGTAGCGGAAGGTGTTGCCCAGGGAACCGAAGGGCTGCCAGGCGAAGTCGAAGGAAGCCTTGTGGAAATTGAGGCCCGCGCCCAGGGCCATGCCGTTGAGCCCGTCGTTGGCGCGGCGCTGCGAGCTGTAGCCGAAGCGCAGGGTCCCGGAGATGTCGTCGGCGAAGGGCTGCACGTACTCGCCGCCCAGGCCGCCGAAGAGGTCCGTGTCGCGGTATTTCGTGACCTCCACGTCCAGGGAGAAGCGCTTGGGGAACAGCTTGCAGGCCCCGGCCAGGGTCGCGCCCGTGGGCAGGGGATCGCCCTGGCCGGCCACGTAGCCGTTGGCCTTGCCCCCCGCGTTCTTGACCACCGCGGCCAGGCTGATCGGCCGCTTGCCGTAGGGATTGAGCTGGTAGAGAAGGCCGGCGTCGGCCGAGTAGGTCCGGGCGTTGTAGGAGTCGATGTTCTGGGCGATGTACTTGCCGGTCAGGCCCACGCTGAGACGCTCGTCGAAGGCGTGGGCGTAGCTCAGGGCGTAGGCGCCGTCCGAGGCCCCGAAGGTGCCGATGGGGTCCGTCGAGTCCGAGGTGCGCCGCTCGATGTCTCCGACGGACAGGTAGTACACGCCGAAAGCCAGGGCGTGGCTGTGGTAGCCGTCCTCCTCGCCGAAGGGCACGGCGAAGTCGACGACCTCGTAGCTCATGCCCTCGAAATAGCTCGTATGGGCCCCGGCCAGCTGTACGCCCTTGAGCTGGCTCAGGCCCGCGGGATTGTAGTAGGCGGCGCCGGCGTCGTCGGCCAGGGCGGCGAAGTTGTCGGCCATGCCTCCGGCCCGCGCCCCGGCCCCGAGCTTGAGGAACTGCGCTCCGGAGGTGCCCGCGGCCGCGTTGAGGGCCCGCGCCGGGACCGCCCAGGCCAGCAGCAACGCCAGCAGCGCCAGGGGGAGCGTCCTCATAGGCCGCTCCCCTTGATGATGGCCATCTTGAAGACCTTGCGCTTGCCGCCCCAGACTACCTCGCCGAAATAGACTCCCGAGCTCACCGTGCGGCCGCCGGAGTTGGAGCAATCCCAGGGCAGATAGTGGGTGAAGCCCCCTTGCAGCGGCCCGGGATGCAGGGTCCGGACCAGCTCGCCCGCGGTGTTGTAGATGTTGACCCGGGTATCGTTGGTGTCGCCGACGCCTACGCCGCCGGGCAGGGTGATGCGCAGCATCGTGCCCTTGAACGGAGCGAAGACGGAGCCCGGGGCGCCGAACATGGTGTTGATGGCCAGGTTCGAGTGCCAGACGCAGTCCGAGGGGTTGGGGAAATTGACCGCCATGATGCCCTCGGTGACGACCGTGTTGGGCGCCTTGTAGACGGGCGTGGAATCGAGCACCACGAAGTTGGAGAAATGATCCACGCTCACGGTGATGGTCTGATTGACCGTGTCCACGCGCCGGTTCGCATCCTCCTTGACGTACTTGCCCGAGGCCGCGTTGTAATACCAGACGTTGATGGCGTCGGCGTTGGCGGAGGCCAGCGTCGAGCCCACCACCGAATAGGACAGCGTCAGGTCCGCGCGCTGCTTGAGCTGATGGCGTATCCCGGCCGGCAGGAAGATATTGTAGAAGGAAGACAGGGGATTGGCGCCCTTGAGCGTGCCGTCGGAGGCCGCCGTCCGGTAGGCCGCGATGGCCGCGCCCATCTCGGCGGGATAGGCGGAGAGGCTCTCCAGCACCTTGAGGCTCTCGGGCACGTAGCCGAAGGCGCGCAGGGCCAGGGTCTTGGCCAGGGACTCGTCGCGGCCCTTGGAGAGGCCCAGCTCGACGGTGTTCGAGGCCACGATCACGCCGTCATCGCTCTCGAAGGACCCGGGCGGCAGGTCGATCTTGGCGCGCTCGGAAAAGCCCAGCGCCTCGTCGTCCGCCGTGGGCTCGAGCTCCACGGAACCGCCTTGGATGTTGGAAACCTTCTTGCTGACGTTGGAATCCAGTCCGGCGTAGAAAGTGAAGGTCCGGTCGACGTAGAAATTCCTGCCGCACCGCGGATCGATATCCTGCGAATAGGCCCGCACGCGCAAAGCGAAGCTCGCCTCTCCGGCCAGCGCCCGGTAGATCACCGTCAGGCGGCGGCGGTTGGAGGAGAGCTCCTTCTCCGCGCCCAACAGCTGGCCCGAACCGGCGTCCAGGGCAATGACGAGGTCGAGGTCGTCGTCGGCGGCCACCTGCTTGCGCAGGGCCTTGTTGCACTCGATCTTGACCAGGAACTGGTTGTTGCCCAACGATTTCTTGGAGGCGGGAACGCAATCGAGCGCCGCGGCGATGTAGGTCAGATTGATGTTCCTGGTGGCGGTGGATTCGGCCGCGGCGAAGGGTGGTATCCCCACGCCCTCCGGCGGCTGGATGATGCTGTCGCCCGCCTCCTTGGGCAGGATGATGATGTCGTAGACCGTGCCGGCCTTGAAGCCCGAGATCGAGTAGGAGTTGACCGTGCGGGCCACGGGTTCGACGTCCACGGAGCCCACGACGAACTCGTTGGCCGCGAAGTTGGCCGCGGCCACGCCGCCGACCTCGGTGTCGTTGGGCGCCGAACCGTCGGGCTTGACGATGCGGCCGGCCACGCTGGCGCCCCGCGACAGCACGATCTCGTTGCCGGCCAGGCGGTTGGCGGGGATATCCGCGCCCTGGTAGATGCGGAAACCCGACGCGTCGACGCTGACGGTGGCCTGGGCCAGCATGTACCCCAGGCTGGCGGCGCGCAGGTCGTAGGTGCCGGTCGAGAGCCCCGGCACCTCGAAGCGCCCCTGGGCGTCGGTCATGGCCTCGATGTCGCCCAATGGATTGCTCAGGGGCACCACGCCCCGAGGCTGGAGGAGCACGGCCGCCGCGGGATAGCCCCGCTTGTCCCCGAAGGGATAGGCGAGCTCGCCGCCCGTGGCGGAATCCGCGGCCACCACGTAGCCGGTCGCCGAGCCCGCCAGGGGCTGCAGGACGAAATTAAGCGGATTGGTCGATATGATGACGCTGCGGGCCGTCACCTCGCCGTAGCGCATGCCGTCGGAGGCCAGGTTGCCGTCGCGGGGCGCCACCGTCACGTCGAACTGGTTGGACACCGAGGTGGAGACCCAGAGGGTGTAGCGGCCCGCCCCGTTGGTCATGGTCTCGACGTCCATGGTCACGAAGCCGAAGGACGGCTTGGCGCGCAGCTTGAGGCCGCCCAAGGGTACCCAGGTGGCCGTGGCGCGCACCACGCCGCTGATGGACTGGCCCTGGGCCAGGCTCACGATGCCCACGTCCCGGATCTCGCCGGCTTGCGGCGTCAGGCCGCTCATGACCACCGGGGCGTAGTTCTGGCTGCCCTGCAGCAGGGCCCCGGCGTCCCAGCTGGTCTGGGCCAGGGCCAGATCGTAGGAGTAATCGGGCCGCAGCGGGCCGACCCGGAAGTAGCCGTCGGCGTCGATGGGGCGGTTCTGCGCGGCGGCGCAGGAAGGCGCTACGGCGTAGCCGCCCTCCGT
>JAQUMZ010000231.1 GCA_028717865.1 Elusimicrobiota bacterium
GCCGCCAATAGCGATAACGACCATCTTCGCGGCATGATCGTATAGGAAGATAACAGCCTGCTGTTAACCAATTATTGCAGGCGCTTCACGAATTCCACGGCCTGCCGTCGGCTGCGTACGAGGCCCTCGGCCTGCGCTTCGCGCAGGCGCTCCAGGACCGCGCCGACCCGCGGTCCCGGGGGGATGTTCAGAAGGCGCATGACCGCGTGCCCGTCAAGCATCCGTTCGGGCACGGTCTTGCGGCCCGATTCGAAGTGCCTGCGCAGCAGTTCGCCGACGACCCGCAGGTGGCTGACCGTCTTGCGGGCCTCCGCCGGCCGGACGGCGGCGAGGCCCGCGCCGTCCGGCGGTTCGGCGGCCGCCTTCAGCAGGGGTTCCAGGCGGCGGGCGGGCAGATAGCTCGCGTGGTCGGCCCAGCAGACCAGCAGCAGGGGCAGGGCCTGCTCGCCGAGGTCCCGGAAGAGCCGGTAGACGGCCTTGTCGGTCAAGGCGCCGCCGGCCGCGAGATTCCCTGGCCGCAGATGCTGGGCGATCACGGCCGAGACCGTATCGACGGTATCGTTGGGGAAGCGCAGGTCCTTGAGCAGGCGGGCCGCGCGCCGGGCGCCGGCCTCGTCGTGGCCGAAGAAGCGCAGGCGGCCGCCGATGCGGCGCGCCGTCTCGGGCTTGGAGACGTCGTGCAGGAGCGCCGCCAGCATCAAGGCCGCCCGGCTCGGGCCGGGCCGCAGCCGTCCGCCCAGGGCCTCGCTCAGCGGCCGCGCGGTGTCGGGGAAGACGCGATCGAGGTTGGCGAGCATGAAGTCCAGCCGGTCTATGACCGCGAGGGTGTGCTCCAAGACCCCCCCCTTGCCGTAGTAGCATTGCGCGCATTGCCGGGAGGGCTCGAGGTCCTCGAACAGCGCGGTCAGCACGCCGGTTTCGTCCATCAGGCGGATCCAGCGGCCGCACCCCGGCTCGGAGAGCAGCAGGGACAGCTCCGCGCCGATGCGTTCGGCGGCGGGCTGGCGCACGCGCGAGCGTAGGCGGCGCAGCAGGCGCAGGGTCGCCGGCTCGATCGAAAAGCCCAACTGGGCGCCCAGGCGGAACGCCCGCAGCAGGCGCAAGGGGTCGGCCTTCAGGATTTCCTCGCTCTCGCAGCGCAGCCTTCCGGCCGCGAGGTCCGCCAGCCCCCCGCGGGGGTCGAGCAGCGCGGCGGGCGAAATCTCCGCGCGCAGGCCGGGCGCGATCGGCAGCGCCAGGGCGTCGACCGTGAAGTCCCGGCGGGCGAGATCCTGGATGATGTCCGCGCCCTGCAGCTCGCTGATGTCGAGCTGGGCGATCGGCCCGGCGCCCCGCAGGACCAGCCGATAGACGCCCTGCTCCTCGTCCAGCGGGACGCACGCGGCGCGCAGGCGCCGGGCCAGCGCGCCGGCGCCTGCGCGCGCGCCGCGCGCCGCCAAGTCGAGGTCGAGCAGGGGCCGCCCGAGCCAGACGTCGCGCAAGGCTCCGCCGACGAGGTAGCACGGTCCGGGCAGGGCCGCGGCGGCCGCGCGCAGCAGCTGCGCGGCGCGCCTCGGCAGGCAGACGGGCGGCGCCATCACCGCGGCGCCGCGCGCCGCGCCAGTTCCTGGCGGCGCAGTTCGCCCTTGAGCACTTTCTGGAGGGTGTTCTTGGGCAGGGCCGGGACGATCTCCACGTCGCGCGGCCGCTTGTAGCCGTCGAGCCGCTCGCGGCAGTGCCGCAGCAGGGCGGAGCGCTCCGCGCGGGCCTGGGGGCGCAGGACGACGAAAGCCTTGACGGTCTCGTCGCCGCGCCCGTCCGGGACGCCGATGACGGCGGCCTCGGCGACCGCGGCGTGCTCGAGCAGGACGGCCTCCACCGCGGCCGGGTACACCTTCAGCCCCTTGACGATGATCATGTCCTTGAGGCGGTCCTTGATCGTGAGGTAGCCGTCGGCGTCGATGCTGCCGACGTCGCCGGTCCGCAGCCACCCGTCGCGCGTGAAGGCCGCCCGCGTATCCTCGGGGCGGTTGTGGTAGCCCTTCATCACGCAGTCGCCGCGGATGCATATCTCGCCGTCCCGCCCCGGCGGCAGGGTCCGGCCCTGCTCGTCCACGGTCTTGATCCGCACTCCCTGTATGGGCACGCCCGCCGTGCCCGGCTTGCGCAGGCCGGGAGGGTTGATGGCGGCTATGGGCGAGGTCTCGGTCAGGCCGTAGCCCTCGTAGATCGGCACGTGCAGGGCCTGCTCGAAGACGCGCTGGACCGCGGGCGGCAGGGGGGCGGCTCCGGAGATGGCGAGGCGGACCTTGCGGAAGAACCACCAGCGCAGCACGATCCGCTTGAGCCCGACGGATTCCTTGGCCAGGACCGCGAAGAGCGGCGGCACCGCCGTGAAGATCGTCACGCCGTGGCGGACCATGAGGTTGAGCCAGGGCTTGGCCGGGGTGACCGAGGGCGCCACGGCGAACTTGATGCCGACGCGCATGCGCGCCAGGACGTTGGCGGTCCAGGCGAAGGTGTGGAACATGGGCAGTATGCACAAGGCCACGTCGCTGCGGCGCAGCTTCATGTGGGCGGCCGCCGCGGTGCAGTTGGTCACGAGGTTGCGGTGCGTGAGCATGACGCCCTTGGGAATGCCGGTCGTGCCGGAGGTATAGAGGATCGCCGCCGTGTCGCTTTCCCGGGCCGCGGCCTGCGGCCCGCGGCGCCAGTCGCACTTCAGCAGCTCCGCGAAGGCCCGCGTCTCGGGGCCGCCGCGCGCGCCGCAGGCCGGCGGCGCGCCGCTGACCCAGAGGCGCCGCAGCGAGGCGACGGCGGGGGCGGCGGCCAGCAGTTGGGGCAGGAATTCGGCCTCGATCACGGCCGCCACGGCTCGGCAGTCGTTGAGCATGAAGGCCAGCTCCGCCGGCTTGGTGACCATGAAATTGATGGGAACCGCGACGGCTCCCAGCCGCGCCAGGGCGAAATAGGTCACGATGAACGGCATGCCGTTGCGGTGCATGATGGCGACGCGCTCGCCCCGGCGCACTCCGCCCTCGCGCAGGCCCGCGGCGGCCGCCAGGACCAGGCGGCGCAGGCGGCGGTAGCTGTAGCGCCGGTCCAGGGCGGCCAAGGCGGTGCCGCGCCCGCGGCGGCGGGCGGCCGCGTCGAGCAGGTCGTTGAGCGTCCGGATGTTCTTGTCGCGCAGCATCAGCCGAAAACCCGCGCCCGCGGCGCCGCGGCCCGGAGGCCTTCCCGGTCAGATCGCCGTCGTGATGAGGCTTTCAGTGGACAGCACCCCGGGAATGGCCCGGATGCCCCGCACGATCACGTTGGACAGGGTGGAGAGATCCTGGGTCTCGATGTCGAGGACCAAATCCCAGCGGCCGAACACGGCCGTGACGTGAGCGACCCCTTGGGTTTCCCGGATCTTGGCCAAGGCCTGCTTCTCCTGCCCCGCCATGAGCCGAACCAGCACCAGTCCCGTCACCATATCCGTTTCTCCTCGCGCGGCATCTTCGCTTCCGTCGGATGCGGGCAAGGGCGAGTATACCAAAATAATGTATTATTCGTTGCCGCGAAATCCGCGCGCGCGAATGGCTAAACGCACCGACGGCAGGTTCCTTTTTCTGGCCCTGGCGGCCTTTTACGGTCTTTTCTTCGCGGGGCGGTGGGCCTGGCGCCGCGCCACTTTCGGGGTGCGGCTGGAGACCGCCCGGCGCGAGTATTTCCACGACCAGTTCGTGGACGTAGCCTTGCGCGCCCGCGATCCCGCGCTGCGCCGGCTTTGGGCGAGCCGGCCGCCGCGCGTGTCGGTCGTCCGGGAGGGCCGGACGGTTGCGACCGTGGCCGGCGCGGTCAGCCTGCCCCTGAAGCCTTCCGGCGCCGGCCTCTGGACGGCCCGCTGGCCCTGCCCTTGGAACGCGCCCGAAGGCGAATACGGCCTGGAGCTGTCCAGCGCGGCCGTCGCGGCTGGACGCCTGAGGGCGCGGCCCTTCCGCATCGTCCGGCGCCGGCCGCGGCCCCTGCCGCGGGGGTTCTCGGTCCTCACCCTGGAAAGCGACCTGGCGCTGGAAGGCCTGCGCGTCAAGGCTCCCGACGGGTCCTCCCGGGATTGGCGGGGCCTGCTGGACTGGGTGCAATACATGGGCGCCGACGCCTTCTGGGTGCTGGGCGGCCGTTCCCCCGGAGAGAAGCCGGGCGAGGTCTGGCTGAGCCGGAATTTCGAGTTCTTCCCCCGGCTGGCCCGCGAGTGCCGGCGCCGCGGCATCAAGTTCGGCCTCTACGCCCAGTGCTACCTGACCATGTCGGCCCAGCCGTTGCCCGGTCTCGAGTACGCCCTCGATGTCGTCGACGGCCGGCCGACGCCCACCCGCGCCATTTCCCTGCGCGAGGACAAGCGCGCGCGCGACGTCGCCGAGCTGCTGAGGAAGTTTCGCGACATCCCCGAGGTCGACTTCATCGGGCTCGATTACATACGCAACGCCCTGGGCGGCGTGGAATTGGCCGACGAATTCTACTCCGATATGGGGGCGCTGGTCCCCCCGCCCCCGGGCTACGACCAGCTCTCGCTCGAGGAGCGCATGGTGTTCTTCGCCCGCAAGAAGGCGATGCGCAAGGACGCGGCGTTCATCGACGCCTGGCAGTGGTGGCGCGCGCACCGGGCCTCGGCCGCCATACGCCGCATCAAGGCCGAGGTGGGCGAGGCCAAGCCCCTGTGGGCCTTCGTGCTCACCTGGGACAAGGGCTGGCATCACGGCCAGGATCCCGTGATGTTCAACGACGCCGGGGTCGACGCCGAGGCCCTGATGCTTTACGAGGCGGACGCGCGGCAGTACGACGCCTTGCTTTCGGACTGGAAGCGCTACGTGCGCCGCGGCGACGCCCAACTCATAGTGGGCGACGTGGTGGATTGGCCGCTGCACCAGAGGAGTCCCGACGGGCCGCGCGAGTTCCTCCGGCGCACGCTGCGGGCGGTCGACGGCATCTACGCCGACGGGCCGGCGCGCGGGTTGTTCGTCCACGACTTGGGGCGGGCGCTGTGGGGCCGGCTGGGGCCTT
>JAQUMZ010000232.1 GCA_028717865.1 Elusimicrobiota bacterium
CGTCCCCGCGGGCTCTCCGTCTATCCGCCAGGGCACGCGGCAGGGACTGGCGCAAGCCCCCCGGTTGCCGCTGCGGCCCCCCGCCCAGCTCGAGAGCAGGCAGCGTCCGGAGACCGAGAAGCAAAGCGCCCCCTGGGCGAAGACCTCGGTTTCGATCCCGGGAACGGCTGAGGCGGCGGCGATCTCCCGCAGGGTCAGCTCGCGCGCCAGGACCGCGCGCGCCGCGCCCAGGCGGGCCGCGGCTCGCGCGTCGGCCGAGCTGGCCGCGCCGGCCTGCGTGCTCAGATGAAATTCTAGGCCGGGGAAAGCCGCCTTGAGCTCCAGCAGGGCGGGGTCGCGGACCAGGACCGCGTCGGCGCCGCAGGAGCGCGCCAGCGCCAGGGCGCGCGCGGCCTCGCCCAGCTCCCGCTCGCCGACGTCGACGTTGAGCGTCAGGTAGACCCGGACCCCGCGGGCGTGGGCCCGCGCCGCGGCCCGGGCGAACTCCGAGGGTCGGAAATTGGCGGCGCGCCGGCGCGCGTTGAGGCCGTCCAGACCCAGGTAGATCGAATCGGCCCCGGCCTCGAGGGCGGCGCTGAAGGCGAAGCCATCCCCGGCCGGGGCCAGCAGTTCGAGGGGCGCCTGCGTCATCTCCCCCGGCACGCCTGGAGACGCTCCAGCAGGCCCGCGTAAGCCTTGCGCAGGACCGCCTCCGGAGGCAGGAACACCACGCGCAGGTGCTTGGTTCCCGGCTTCTGGCCGAAGCCGGAGCCGTGCACCGTCACCACTCCGATCTCGCGGATCAGGGACTTGACGAAATCCTCGTCGGAGCCGGGGATGTCCAGGCGCGGGAAGGCGTAGAAGGCCGCGGCGGGCTTGACGCAGGAGATGCCGGGGACCGAGTTGAGCAGCTCGTGGGTTATGTCGCGCCGGCGGCGCAGCTTGTCGCGGGTCCGCTCGGCGAAGGCCTTTTCCCCGTCGAGCGCGGCCGCCACGGCGTGCTGCATGGGGTGGCTGGCGCAGAGGCGCGCGCGCAGCAGCTTGTTTATGGCCGCGAGGTAGGGCCCCAGGACCGCCGCGTTGCCGCTGGCCACGCCCCAGCCGATACGCCAGCCCGGAGCCAGAAAGCCCTTGGATAGGCCGTTGAAGGTGATGACCGGCGCCTCGGGGTCCAACGACGCGATCGAACAGTGCCGGACGCCGTCCAGGATCATGCGATCATAAATCTCGTCGGAGAACACCACCAGCCCCCGCTCGGCCGCCAAGGCCAGCAGCCGGCGCAGGATGTCCGGGCTGTAGACTGCGCCCGTGGGATTGTTCGGGTTGATGAGCACGAGGGCCCGAGTCCGGCCGTCGATGCGGCCGCGGATATCGTCCGCGTCCGGCTGCCAGCCGCGCTCCTCGTCCAGGAAATACGGCCGGGCCTCGGCCTCGAGCTTGGCCAGCACGGCCTCGTAGAGCGGATAGCCGGGATAGGGTATGAGGACGTTGTCGCCGCGCTCGACGAGGGCGGTGAGGCAGAGCTCGATGGCCTCGCTGCCGCCGCTGGTGATGAAGACGTCGCGTATGTTGCGTATGCCGTTGCGCCCGGCCTCCTCCGAGATGGCCCGCACGGCCGGCGCTATGCCGGCCGAGGGCGAGTAGCCGTTGCGGTTGTCGCGCATGGCCTTGATCACCGCCTCGATCAGGTGGGGCGGAGTCTCGAAATCATACTGGTTGGGATCGCCGATGTTCAGGTAAAGCATCTCCTGGCCGGTCTTGGCGACCTCCTGGGCGAGGGCGACTACGTCGCGCACGGCGTAGGTGATGCCCTCGGTGCGGCGGGCGGGCCGGATCGCGGCCAAATGAGGCTCCTTCATGTCTCCTCCATTTTACAATAGTGCCCCGCTTTCACGTATTCACGTATTACACGTATTTTAAAATATAATGCATGCGATGAACCCGCCGCTGCGCGCCTGCCTCCTCATCCTGGCCTGCGCCCTGGCCGCCCGCGCCGAGGACCGGCATCCCGCCGCGGCCGGAGCTTTCTATCCGGCCGGAAAAGCCGAGCTGGCCCGCGCCGTGGACGGCTACCTCGCCCGGGCCCCGGCGCCGCCAAGGCTCGCCGGACCGCTGCTGGCCCTGGTCGTTCCCCACGCCGGTTACGAATTCTCAGCGTCCGTGGCGGCGACGGGATATAAAGCCGTCTCCGGGGCCTACGACACGGTCGTGGTGCTCGGCACGGCTCACACCATGGCGGTAGCGGGGGGGGCGCTTTACGCCCGCGGCGCCTTCGCCACGCCGCTGGGTCCGGTGCCGATAGACGAGGAAATCGCCGCCGCCTTGCTCAAGCAGCCGGAGCCCTTCAGCGACCAGCCCCAGGCCCACGCTCGCGAGCATTCCATCGAGGTCCAGCTGCCTTTCCTCATCAGGCGCCTGAAACCGGGCTGGAAGCTGCTTCCGGTCGTGATGAACACCGACGATCCGGAGGTCTGCGCGCGCGTCGGACGGACGCTGGCCGCGGCCCTGGGCAAACGCAAGGCCCTCATTATAGCCTCTTCCGACCTATCCCACTATCCGCCGGCCGATACCGCCCGAAAGGTGGACCTCGCCACGCTCAAGGCCCTGGAACGGCTGGACCCGCGATTTTTCCAGCTCGCCAACCGCGTCATGCTTTTCCGAGGCGAGCCGGGCCTGGAGACCGCCTGGTGCGGCGAGGCCGCGGTCCTGGCCGCCATGGCCGCGGCCCGGGCCCGGGGCGCCGGCCGCGCGCAGCTTCTGCGCTACGAGAACTCCGGGGCCTCGCCGCGCGGCGAGGCCGGACGCGCGGTGGGCGACGCCGCGGTGGCCTTCGCGCGCACGGGCCGGCCCGCGCCCTCGGAAATCGTCCTCGACCCCGCCCGGAAAGCCGCCCTGCTGGCCCTGGCCCGCGAGACGGTGGCGGCGGGGGTGGAGGGCCGGCAGCCCGCCCCGCGGCTGGACGACGATCCGGTCCTGAACCTGCCCTCGGCCGTGTTCGTGACCCTGACCGAGGGCGGAGCCCTGCGCGGCTGCATCGGGACCACCGAGGCCCGGACGACCCTGCGCGACGCGACCGCGTTCTCGGCCTATTCCGCGGCATTCGAGGACCGGCGCTTCGCGCCCGTAACGAAGGCCGAACTCGGCGAGCTCTCCTACGAGGTCTCCCTGCTTTCCCCAGCGCGGCCGGTCCCGAACGCCGATGCCGTGCTGCCGAAACGTCACGGCGTCATACTCTCCCAGGCGGGCCGCGCCGGGCTGTTTTTGCCCCAGGTCTGGGAGCAAATCCCCACCAAGGACGAGTTCCTGGGCGAGCTCTGCGCGCAGAAAGCCGGATTGCCCCGCGACTGCTGGAAGGACCCGAAGACGCGGATTTCGGTCTTCACGGTCGGCGCCTTCTCCGGCCCGGTCAAGCCCTGATCGGACGGACAGCTGCCACGCCCGCCGGCAAATTGATAGACTGTGGCCCATGGTCAAGAGCGACGCCGAGCACCGCGCCGACTTGGTCAAATACGGCCGGCTGCTGTTCGAGCGGGGCTTTTGCCCCGCCACCTCCGGGAACCTCTCCGTGCGCCTGGACGACTGCCGCGTGCTGATCACCCCCACCGGCGTCTCCAAGGGGGACATGAAGCCCGAGGACATGGTCGTCATATCCATGGACGGCAAGCACCGCTTCGGCCGCCGCAACGCCTCCTCCGAGAAGGGCATGCACCTGCTGATCTACCGCCTGCGGCCCGAGGTGCGGGCCGTGGTCCACGCCCACCCGCCCAAGGCGACGGCCTTCGCCTGCGCCGGGATCGCGCTCGACCAGCCCATCGCCAGCGAGTTCTCCATGGCCCTGGGGACCGTGCCCCTGGCCCGCTACGGTACCCCGGGGACTCCGGACTTGGCCGCCGCGCTGGAGCAGCTCATGATCAAACACGACGCCGTCCTCATGGGCAACCACGGCGTGGTGACCTGCGGCAAGGACATATTCGAGGCCCACGGCAAGCTCGAACTCGTGGAACACTTCGCCGAGATCGTTCAGGGCACGCTGCTGGCCGGACGCCAGGCCGAGCTTTCTCCGGAGGAGCTCAAGAAGCTCAACGCGGCGGTCCTCCGCTACAAGAACGAGCTCAAGCCGCGTTGAACGCGCTTCAGCGCAGGAGCGGGACCGCCTGGCTCGACTCCTCCGGGGCGCTCGATCGGGACTCGCTGCGAACGCCCTCCAGCAAAAGCTCCAGCCGGTAGCCTTCCGAGTCCACGACGCTTCTGCGTCCGAGCGCCAGGGTTTCTTTGTTGTCGAGCATGAAAGCGTTTTCGCCCGCCGGGACGTGGGACATTGTGCGCATGGCGGCCTCGCTTCAAAATCTCAGTCACACGGTAGTTGTGCAAGCCCGGGTCCATCCAGACCCTTTCGGCGGTTTTAGCGGCGGGGATGGTCGCCGGGGCGTCCAAACCCAAGATCACGGCCGAAGCGCCGCGCCGGTTGTTGGAAGCCTCGACTTGATAAGACAGTCTGTAGGCTCCGGGAAGGGCCGAATAGGGCTTCAACTCGGCATTGATGCTCAGCGGGGTGCCTTCAGGATCGTGGGCGACGAAATCGGTGTACTTTCCCTCCGCGAGCCTGACCGTTTGCCGGCACACGACCCTGCCGTCCGAGACCCGGACGCTGAGATCGTGCCCGAACGAAAAGCCCGGGACCAGAAGACCTATAATTAAAAGTAAGCTTTCCATCGGTCTCGTAGCATGAAAATATGCCAAGGATAGAGCAACAACCGCATTCTCTTGCAACCACCCCCCCACATAAGTACACTGGCGAAGTCGGTTAAATCACGGTGCGGAGGCTTAATTTGGTCAAGACCGAGACTTTGCTGGACCGCTTCCTGCGCTACGTCAAGATCGACACCCAGTCCGCGGAGGACCGCGAGGAGTATCCCAGCACGCCCAAGCAGCTGGACTTGCTCAAGCTCCTGCTGGCCGAGCTCCAGCGGCTGGGCGCGGCCGACGCCCGGCTCGACCGCTACGGCTACCTGACCGCCACC
>JAQUMZ010000233.1 GCA_028717865.1 Elusimicrobiota bacterium
CGCCAACCCCTTCTTGGACAGGTAGTGCGTGATCGCGGCCGTCAGCGTGGTCTTGCCGTGGTCCACGTGGCCGATCGTCCCGATGTTGACGTGCGGCTTCTTGCGCTCGAACTTTGCCTTGGACATGCCCCTGGTCTCCTTTATCTCTTCGCGGCCATGGCCGCGGCGTTCTTCTCGACGATGGCCTTCATGACGTTGTTGGGGACCTCCTCGTAGTGGCTGGGCTCCATGGTGAAGGAGGCCCGCCCCTGCGAGATGGAACGGACCACGGTCGCGTAACCGAACATCTCGGCCAGCGGCACGGTGGCCTTTACATACTTCAAATGCGCGCGGTCGCCCATATCCTGGATCTTGGCGCGCCGGGAGTTGAGGTCGCCGATGACGTCTCCCATGTACTGCTCGGGAGTTATGACCTCGAACTTCATGATGGGCTCGAGGATGCTCGGATTGGCTTTCTTGCAGCCGGAGCGCAGGGCCATGGCCGCGCAGATCTTGAAAGCCATCTCCGAGGAATCCACCTCGTGGAAGGAACCGTCCAGGAGCGTGACCTTGATGTCCACGATCGGATAGCCCGCCAGGGCCCCGCCGTCGAGGGCCTCGCGCACGCCCTTTTCCACCGCCGGAATGAACTCCCGGGGGATGCGTCCCTGCCGGACCTCGTTGACGAACTCGAAACCCTTGCCCGCCGGCTGCGGCTCGATCTGGATGATGCAATGGCCGTACTGGCCGCGTCCGCCGGTCTGGCGGATGAACTTGCCTTCCTCGACAACCTTCTTGCGCACGGTCTCCTTGTAGGCGACCTGGGGCGTGCCCACGTTGCCTTCCACCTTGAACTCGCGGCGCATGCGGTCTACGATGATGTCGAGATGGAGCTCGCCCATGCCCGAGATGATGGTCTGCCCGGTCTCGACATCGGTCTTGATCCGGAAGGTCTGGTCCTCTTCCGCCAGCCGCCCCAGGGCCATGCCCATCTTCTCCTCGTCGGCCTTGGACTTGGGCTCTATGGCGACGGAGATGACGGGCTCCGGGAACACGATCTGTTCGAGGAGAATGGGCTGCTCCTCGCTGCACAAGGTCACGCCGACGGCGGAGTTTTTCATCGCCACCGTGGCGGCGATGTCGCCGGCGCGCACCTCCTTGATCTCCTCGCGATGGTTGGCGTGCATGCGCAGCAGCCGTCCGACGCGCTCGGCGGCGCGCTTGTTGGCGAAGTAAACGGTGTCTCCGGTCTTGAGCAAGCCGGAGTAGACCCGGAAAAAGGCCAGCTTGCCGACGAACGGATCGGTCTGGATCTTGAACATCAGGGCCGCGAACGGCTCCTTGTCGTCGGGCTTGCGCTCCAGGGGCTTCTCGTTGAACGGGTCCGCGCCCTTGACCGGAGGCAGGTCGATCGGCGAGGGCAGGTAGTCGCAGACGCAATCGAGCATGGGCTGCACGCCCTTGTTCTTGTATGAAGACGCGGCCAGTACGGGGAAAATCTTGGACTGCAAGACGCCCCGCCGCAGTATTTTGCGCAGTTCGGCGGGCGCGAAAGAGTGGTCCCCGCCCAGGTAGCGCTCCATGGCGGCGTCGTCGAACTCCACGATCTGCTCGACCATCTTCTCCCGCCATTCCTTGGCCTGGTCGAGCATGTCCGCGGGGACGTCCACGACGTCCCACTTGGCGCCCAATTCCTCTCCCTGCCAGATCAGGGCCTTCATCTCGATGAGATCCACGACTCCCGCGAAAGCGGCTTCGGCCCCGATGGGCAGCTGGATGGCGCAGGCGTTGGCCCCGAGCATCTTGCGGATCGAGTTGTAGGACATGAAGAAGTCCGCGCCCATGCGGTCCATTTTGTTGATATAGGCGATGCGCGGAACCTGGTATTTGTCCGCCTGCCGCCAGACCGTCTCGGACTGTGGCTCGACGCCCTGCACGCCGTCGAAGCAGACCACGGCGCCGTCGAGCACCCGCAGGGAGCGCTCGACCTCGGCGGTGAAGTCCACGTGCCCGGGAGTGTCGATGATGTTGATCTGGCAGTCGCGCCACTGGCAGTAGGTGGCGGCGGCGGTGATGGTGATGCCGCGCTCGCGCTCCTGGGGCATCCAGTCGGTCGTCGTCGCCCCGTCATGGACCTCGCCGATCTTGTGGATGCGGCCGGTATAATAAAGGATGCGCTCGGTCGTGGTCGTCTTGCCCGCGTCGATATGCGCGATGATGCCGATGTTGCGGACTTTTTCTAAGGGATGCTCTCGGGCCATGTCTACCACCTATAATGGGCGAAAGCGCGGTTGGCTTCCGCCATCTTGTGCGTATCCTCGCGCTTCTTGAAGGCCGTGCCCTCCTTCTTGCTCGCGGCCAGCAGTTCCTCGGCCAGGCGGATCGACATGGGCTTGCCCGTCTTCTGGCGGGCGGCGTCGAGAATCCAGCGCATGGCCAGCGTCGAGGAGCGGGTCGGGTTGACCTCGATGGGGACCTGATAGGTCGCCCCGCCGACGCGGCGGGCCTTGACCTCGAGCAGCGGGCGCACGTTTTCGATGGCTTTGGTCAGGACGTTGAGGGCGTCCTCCTTGGCGCGCTGGGCCATGAGCTCCATCGCGTCGTACATGATGCGCTCGGCCGAGTTCTTCTGGCCGCGATAGTTGAGCTTGTTGATCAGGCGGGCGACCAAAACGGAATTATATTTGAAGTCCGCGGGCGGAAGGCCCCGACGGTCGCGTGGTCTGAGTCCTTTTCTGGGCATACGCTATGTCTCCTTAAGCCTTGGCCGCGGCCGCTTCCTTCTTGGGCCGCTTGGCTCCGTATAGGGAACGGCCCTGCCGGCGCCCGTCGACGCCGGCGGTATCGAGCACGCCCCGAATGATGTGATAGCGCACGCCGGGCAGGTCCTTCACGCGGCCGCCGCGGATCATCACGATCGAGTGCTCCTGCAGGTTGTGCCCCACCCCCGGGATGTAGCCCGTGACCTCCATGCCGTTGGTCAGCTTGATGCGCGCGATCTTGCGCAAAGCGGAATTGGGCTTCTTGGGCGTGGTGGTCTTGACCTGGGTGCAGACCCCGCGCCTTTGCGGACAAGCCATGAGCGCCGGCGCCTTGGGGCGGCTGCGGTTGCGGCTGCGTCCGATGCGGATGAGCTGGTTGATGGTGGGCATGATTTCCTCTATTGCGGTTGCGGCTTGGCCTCGGGCTGGGCCTGCAAAAACTGCTTCAGCTTTTCCTGCGGCAGCAAGCCCGTCCCCGCGGGTATCATATGGCCGATGATGACGTTTTCCTTGAGCCCCCTGAGATAGTCGATCTTGGAGGTGGTCGCCGCCTCGGTGAGCACCCGGGTCGTCTCCTGGAAGCTCGCGGCGGAAACGAACGAGCTCGAGGCCAGCGAGGCCTTGGTGATGCCGAGCAGCACCGGCTCGGCCTGGGCTTCCTTGCCGCCCTTGGCCTTGATCTCGCGGTTGACGTCGGCGAAGGCGAAGCGGTTGACGATCTCGCCCTTAAGGAATGAGGTGTCCCCGGAATTGACGATCTTGACGTTTTCCAGCATCTGCCGCACGATGCACTCGATATGCCGGTCGGAGATGTTGACGCCCTGGAGGCGGTAGACTTCCTGGATCGCGTTGACCAGGAACTCCTGGACCTCCTTGACGCCCTTGACGTGCAGGATGTCGTGGGGGTTGATGGCTCCGTCGGTGATGGCCTCCCCCACGCCGACCCGGTCGCCTTCGTAGACCACCAGGTGCTTGCCCTGCGGGATGAGATACTCGCGGACCAAATCCGTCTCCTCGTTGCGCACCGAGACCATGCGCTGGTCGCGCGGCCCGACGCCGAGCGAGACGATGCCCTCGATCTCCGATATGATCGCGGAGGCCTTGGGCCGGCGCGCCTCGAACAGCTCGGAGACGCGGGGCAAGCCGCCGGTGATGTCCTTGGACTTGGTGACCTCCTGCGGAATCTTGGCGAGGATGTCGCCCGGATGGACCTCCTGCCCCGCCTCGACCGTGAGGATGGTGTCGGTCGGCAGGGGATAGTTGGCCACGTCCTTGCCACCCCGCTCGATGACCACGCGCGGGTTGAGGCGCTTGCCTCCGGACTCCCGCTCGGCCCGCCGGGTCTCCTGCTCGATAATGCGGCGCTCGATGATGCCCGTGATCTTGTTGCGTTCCTCGTGCAGGGTCACGCCTTCCTTGACGTCCACGAGCCGAACCGTGCCCTCCATCTCGGCCACGATGGGCATGGTGTAGGGGTCCCATTCCGCCAGCAGGCTGCGGGACTCCACGACCGAGCCGTCCTTGACCTTGAGGCGGGCGCCGTAAGGGGCCTTCTGCTCGTCCACGGCCCCGGTCGCCTTGTCGGTGACCAGGATGACGCCGGTGCGCGAGACGCAGACGTTCTCGCCCTCGCGGTTGACCACGGAGCGTATGTTGCGAAACTCGATCTTGCCGCCCTTGAGCGTCATGGCGTGGGAGCGCTTGGTCACGCGCGAGGCCGTGCCGCCGATATGGAAGGTGCGCAGGGTCAGCTGGGTTCCGGGCTCGCCGATGGACTGCGCGGCGATGATGCCCACCGCCTCGCCGATCTCGACCATGCGGCCGGTCGCGTTGTTCATGCCGTAGCATTTCGCGCAGACGCCCTGCCGGCTCTCGCAGGTCAGTACCGAGCGGGCGCGCAGGACCTCAACGCCGGCCTCGGCGATCTTGACCGCGATCTCGGCCGTGATGACCTCGCCGGCCTTGGCCACGACCCGGTCGGCCGGCTTGCCCTTGGCGTCCACTCCGGCCGAGACGACGTCCTCCAGGGCCACGCGGCCCAGGACGCGCTCGACCAGGGGCTCGATGACCTCGTCGCCGGCGGTCAGATCGCCCAGGCGCACGCCGTTGATCGTCCCGCAGTCCTCCTCGGTGATGACCAGGTCGTGGGCCACGTCGACGAGACGGCGGGTCAGGTAGCCGGCGTCGGCGGTCTTGAGCGCGGTGTC
>JAQUMZ010000234.1 GCA_028717865.1 Elusimicrobiota bacterium
TTTAAGCATTTGCCGAAGCCGATCGGAGCCGCGACCACGCCAGCCAGACGGCGGCCAAGGAAACGCCCAAGCCGGCCAGGAAGAACCAGGGCCGGAACAAGAAGAGCGCTTCATGCCGTCCCGGCGGCACCGGCGCGCTCACGAACGCTCCGGCGAAGCGCTCCCGGGCGACGGGCGCGCCGTCGATCAGGACGCGCCAGCCCGGGAAGTCCAGCTCGGCCAGGACCAGGGTGGCGGGCCGGTCCGTGTCCAGGCGCACGCGCACCAGCCCGGGACGGTAGACGAAGGCGGGGAGGCGGTCCGCGCGCCGTTCCGGAAGGCCCGCCCGCGCCAGGAACACCCGAGGCAGCGCCGAGGGGTTGCGGCGCACCGAGATGTCGCGGTGCCGCGCGCGGCCGGCCCCGGCGGCCAGGTCCACGATGAAATTGGCCCCGGCCCAATCCAGCGCCGCGGGCTCGCGGGCCGCGAGCGCGCGGTAGCGCTCGCCGACGGCCAGGCGCAGGGTCTGGAAATTCAGCAGCTCTCCCACGGAGAAGGCCGTGCCGTAGGAGGGCGCCAGGAAATCCTTCATCAGCAGGTAGTCTTCCTCGTTTTCCAGGCTGCCCGCGGCCCAGGCGCCCATGAGGCGTTCGGTGTGGTATATTCGCGGCAGGGGGACGTCGCGGGACAGCAGTTCCAACGGCACGGGAGCGTCGAGTATCTCCGGCCGGCTCCAGGCGGATTTGGGCTGCCAGGCGAAAACGATCAAATCGGCCGCCAGCAGGAGCACCGCCGGCCAGCGCAGGGACGGACGCAGGGCGCCGACGCCCGCGGCGGCGAGGGGCGCGGCCGCGGCGGCGGCCAGGAGGAGCCAATTCGCCGGATAACGGAACCCGTGCAGGAAAATCAGCCGGCGGAAGCCGGGGAGGTGGCCGCCCAGGCTCAGGATCAGCGCCGCGGCGGCGAGCGCCGCCAGGCGGCGCTCGCGCGGCCCTCCCCGCCGCCAGCCCCACACCGCGAGCGCCAGCCCGATGCCGCCGACGTAGAACGTGACCATGGCCGGATCCCCGGCGAGCTGCGGCCGCCAAGCTGGCCACTGCGGCAAGAGTTCCTTGAGCAGTTGCAGCGGCGGGAGGGAAAACCGGGCGGCTTGGGCGGCGTCGAGCCGCAGGCCCCTGGTGGAGCGGAGCAGCAAGGCGATGAAGGGGATCAGCTGGACGGCGCTCAGCCCCAGGGCCCAGGCGGCCGCCGCGGCGCAGCGGCGCGCCGCCGCCGGCCGCGGCCAAGCCAGCAGGACCGCGGACAGGACCGTCAGCATGGAGAAGGGGGGGTATCCCGCCAGCCACTGGCCCGCCCAGGCGGCGCCCAGGCCCAGGGCCGAGCCGGTTTCGGCGAAATACCAGGCCGCCGGCAGCCAGGCCGCGGAGGCGAATTGGTGCGGCATGGTAACCCGGGCCATGAAGAAGCCGTTGAGGCCGGCGAGCAGCATCGCGGCGACGACGGCCTGACGCCGGCGCTGGCGCCGCCAAGCCAGCGCGCCGGCGAAGCCCGCCGCCAGGAGGGTATGGCCCACTACCCAGAGGCGCAGCCAGTCCGGAAAATTTCCCGCGGCGGCCAGCGGCCATGACGGGGGATAAAGCGTCATGGTGATCGGATCGGCCAGTTGCGGGAAACCCAGCGCGCGCAGGGGATTCCAGAGCGCCAGGCGCGGCTCGTGTCCGAGCGCGTGCAATACGGCCCAGTTGGGATAGGCGACGGCCAGCAAATTCCCATCGATGGGGATAAGCCCGCCGAGCAGCAGGCGCGGCCAAGCCAGCAGCAGGACCGCCAAGGCCAGAGCGGCCGCGACGCCCGCGTTGCGCAGGGTCCGAGCCTCCGGGCGCATGGGCATGCCGCCGAATCTTATCATTTGCCGGCGCGCGGGCGTCAGGCCAAGTCCACCCAGCCCCAATTCTTATGGTAAAGGGCGAGGAGGCGCCCGCGCAGGCCGGCGTGCTCCGGGGCCAGCAGGCGCGGGTCCCGCTGCAGGGCGCGTTCGGCGTCCGCGCGCGCGTCGGCCAGCGCCGCGGCGTCCTTGAACATGTTCGCGATTTTGAGCCCTAGTTCCCCGTGCTGCTCGGTGCCCATGAAGTCTCCGGGGCCGCGGAGCTTGAGGTCCTCCTCTCCGATGCGGAATCCGTCGTTGGATGCCGCCAGCGTCGCCAGGCGCTGGCGGGCCTGGGGCGTTTTCGGAGCGGCCACGAGAAAGCAGGTCGAGGGCAGGCGCCCGCGGCCGATGCGGCCCCGCAGCTGGTGCAGGGAGGCCATGCCGAAACGGTCCGCGTTTTGGACGATCATTACGGTGGCGTTGGGAACGTCGATGCCCACCTCGATTACGGGCGTGGCGACCAGGACCTGCCAAGCCCCCGCCGCGAACTCGTTCATGATCCGGGCTTTCTGCGGCCCCGGCATCGCCCCGTGGATGAGCGCGACCTTGAGTCCCGCCAGGGGCCCGAGGCGCAGGCGCTCGAACTCTTTTTTCGCCGAGCGCAGGTCGAGGCGGCTGGATTCCTCTATGATGGGATAGACCACGTAGGCCTGGTGTCCGGCCGCGACCTGGAGCGTCAGCGCGGCCAAGGCGTCGGCTTCGCCGGCATGGGCGGTGCGGATCGCGGTTTTGCCGGGGGGCATCTCGTCGAGAGTGGACACGTCGAGATCCCCGTAGAGCGCCA
The DNA here is from genome assembly GCA_028717865.1 of Elusimicrobiota bacterium. Taxonomy (GTDB): domain Bacteria; phylum Elusimicrobiota; class Elusimicrobia; order UBA1565; family UBA9628; genus UBA9628. The sequence continues at coordinate 2,691 of JAQUMZ010000234.1, forward strand.
GGGCCAGGGTCCGCGGAATGGGCGTGGCCGTCATGACCAGCAGGTCCAGGACCGCGCTCTTGCGGCGCAGCGAGGCGCGCTGCCGCACGCCGAACCGGTGCTGTTCGTCTATGACGGCCAGGCGCAGGCGGGGGAACCGCACGTCGCTCTCGAGCAGGGCGTGGGTGCCGACCACGATGTCGATCTCGCCGCGCTGGATGCGCGCGAGGACCGCCGAGCGCTCCTTGGTCTTGAGCCGTGACGTCAGCAGCGCCGAGCGCACCGGCAATCCCGCGAGGAACCGGCGCAGGGTGGCCAGGTGCTGGTCGGCCAGGATTTCCGTGGGGGCCATGAAAGCGCCTTGGCCGCCGTTTTCAACGGCCAGCAGCAGGGCGGACAGCGCCACCACGGTCTTGCCCGAGCCCACGTCGCCTTGGAGCAGGCGGGTCATGGGCTGGGGGCGGCGCAAATCGTCGAAGATTTCGTTGATCACCCGCTTCTGGGCTCCGGTGAGGTCGAAGCCGAGCTGGGCGCGGAAAGGCGTGAGCAGCCGGCGCGTTATCTCGTAGCCGTACCCTTTGGCCGAGCCCTTGGTCTGGCGGCGCTTGAGCATCCAGGCCAATTCCAGGATGAGCAGCTCCTCGTAGGCCAGGCGGCCGCGGGCCGCTTCGAGTTCGGCCTGCGAATCGGGGAAATGGATGGAGCGCACGGCCTTTGGGTAGGACGGCAGGCCCCGTTCGGACAGCAGGCCAGGGGGGAGGATGTCGCGCAGACGGCTTTCGGCGAGCTCCAGCGCGGCGGCCGTCAGTTCGCGCAGCATGCGCTGGGACACGCCCGCGGTCAGGCTGTAGAGGGGAACGATCCTGCCCACGTGCAGGCGGGCGAGGGGATCGTCGCTCAGGTAATGCTCCTCGACCTGCAGCTGGCTCGGGCCCAAGAGGCCGGTTTCGCACCGTCCGATCGCCCATATTTCCCGGCCGGCAACGACGTCGCGCTTGAGCGGCGCGAAAACGTCGTAGCGGCGGCTGGAGTGCTTGAACCAGACCGCGTCGATCTCGCCCGTCGCCGTCTTCAGCCGGGCCTTGAAGATGGCCATGCCGGAGGCGGACTGGAAGTGCTCGGCGCGCAGCACGCGGCCGCGGACCACGGCCGAGGTCCCCTCCGTGGGCGCGCCGAGGTCCATGGGGGAACTGCGGTCCTGCCAGCCCCGCGGGAAGTTGGCCAGCAGATCGCCCAGGGTCGCCACCCCCAGCCGCGCCAGGGCATCCGCGCGGCGGGGCCCGACCCCCTTGAGATAGCGCGCGGGCCGGTCCAAGATCGCCGCCTCGGAGGTTGACGATTGCCCCATATGCCTCTATATTGTAAAATTTACTCCCTTCGAAAAAGGAACGAATATGGCATTCAAGTGCGGCATCTGCTCCAAGGGCCCGACCGCGGGCTTCAGCTACAGCCACTCCAACAAGGCCACCAAGCGCGTATTCCGTCCGAATCTGCAGAGACAAAAAGTAGTTCTCGGCGGACGCACGCGCACGGTCTACGTCTGCACGGACTGCATAAAATCCGGCCGGGTCGTGCGGCCGGGGAAATAAGCCCCGCGTTCGGCGGGCGCGGTCTTGCGGCCGGGCGCGGCGCCCGGGTCGTTGTTTTTTACAAGCCGTACGGCGTCCTTTCCCAATTCACGGACCACGACGGCCATCCGGGCCTGGCGCGCTTCGGCTTGCCGAAAGGAATTTATCCCGCGGGCCGGCTGGATCATGACAGCGAGGGCTTGCTCCTGCTTACCGACGACGGGGCGCTGCACCGCCGGTTGGCCGATCCCCGCTTCGGGCACCCGCGGACCTATCTGGCGCAGGTGGAGGGGGTGCCCGGCGCCGAGGCCTTGGCCCGTCTGGCCGCCGGCCCCGTACTCGGCGACGGCCCCACCCGGCCGTGCCGGGTCCGGCTGCTGGCGGCCGCGCCGCGGCTGCCGCCGCGGGAGCCGCCGATCCGCCGGCGCTTGAGCGTCGCCGAGGCCTGGATCGAGCTGGTCCTGACCGAGGGCCGCAATCGCCAGGTACGGCGCATGACGGCGGCCGTCGGGCATCCGACCCTGCGGCTGGTGCGGTCGGCCGTGGGGCGGCTGACCCTGCGCGGTTTGGCTCCGGGGCGGTGGCGGCCGGTCGCGCCCGAAGCGGCGCTGGCGCGTGACTAAAAGGGCATTGACGGAACGGATTTAAAGGTGCTAGCATGCCAATATGGCTCACATCCTCATCGCCGATGACGATTTCGGCGTCGTCGA
>JAQUMZ010000235.1 GCA_028717865.1 Elusimicrobiota bacterium
CGCCGGACCCAGCGGCTGAGGTCCGCCGCATCGATGCGCCCCCGCAGTTCCTCTAGGTAGACGTGGACGAAGGCCAGCAGGCGCTCGTAGCAGGCGGCGCCGTCGCCGCTTTGGAGCAGGGCGCGCGTCTTTCGGCGGGCGTCGTCGGCCCAGGGCACGGGGGCCAGCAGATCGTCGAGGTAGCGGCCGTAATCGGCGAGGTGATGCAGCAGCGCGCCGCGTCCGCTCAGCGCGGCCGCGCGGGCCTCGCCGTGGACGAAGCCCTCCAGGCCCGCGGCCGGGGCGGTATGGGAGCCGCGCTCTCCCAACCGGAAGACGAAGGGTCCGATGGTCCCGCCTTGCGGCGCGGGCGTGCCCAGGCTCAGCAGGGCCCGCAGCTGCTGGAGCCGGGAGTAGACGGCGAACTGCGCCAGCCGGGCCTGCGCCGGGATCGGTCCGCCGTCGAAGAAGCGCCGGAGTATATGGTTCATGGCGTCTGTCTCTAGGATATCAAATCGTGAAATACGTGAAAGCTGGGCGCCATTATGCGGCCGCAGCCGTTAAACCCCCCTCGCGATCCCGCCGTATGGGGGATCGCGAGGCCGGCGCGACCCTTCCCTAGTCGCGCCGATACTATTGAGTTTCGTGGAAATTGGTGAGATTTAGCCCGGTTCTTCGGAAGGGAACGACCCTATTATAGTTGAAAGTTGAGACGGCTATCCTTTACTGTTAGGACTCCAGGATATTGTAATAATCATCATTTTATATTTGCATGAGCGTGCTGCGGGGTAGCGTCTACCACCCGACCCAGTCCACTTGTCGGACCAAGTCAAAGGTTGCCCAGCTGTTGTATTCACAAGCGTCCCTGTAAGGCATAGCGCTCCTTCTAACTCTCGTACACTATATATCTCTTTTATCTCATTAGGATAAAATTCCCGTTTAAGCTTATCACGATCCCCATAATGCAGAGCATAATTTATACTCATGCTGTTGTTAGCAATTACCTTATTTAGTTGAACGCACTCAGGGATATCTTTCAAATAACCCAACGCCTTAATTCTAATAGCTTTCACCATTTGTTCTTCTTCTCGGAGTTGCCAACCCGCTTCAGCCGTGTCCTCATTATTAATCAACCCTTGGAATTCTGCAGAAAAAGGGATTCTGTACTTTACATATTGTTTTTCGGAATTTTGCGCTTGTTGAAACGCCTGTTTTGAATCATGGGATTGATAGTCTTTAATCAGGCTCGCGCATTGCTGCCCAAGTTTGGCCCGTTCGTCCTCAATGGTCTGCCGTTGCGCGGCTGAAATTTCTACTACTTTATTTACAGCCGCCTCCTTTTGCCGCGCGATATTCGCCGCGGCTTTTTGTTTCTTAAATTCCTTCGTTTCCTCTGAAATTTTCCTTAGCTCGCCTCCATAAGGCTCCGTCGTTTCTGTTCCATCAAAATTTTCCCCTTGCGCCGAAGGCGAATCTCGCAATGTTTGTTTTTCAGCAGGCGAGACAAGGGATTTATTATGATGCCTTTGTAATGTCTGCGCGCAAATAACAAGGAGGGCGGCCAAGGCAACGAATCCAATTAACTTTCTCATTGGGGGCCACCTCCACAAACGTTTTGGCGTCGGGCAATAGTTAGTGTAAGGGACGTTTTGGATTTAGTCAAGGCCTGCATGGGCTTTTCTTTGCGCAGTGCCTCAACCAGGCTGGACATCTGCGTATGGCCTTGGACTTTATGCCACCTCTGCTCAACCCGCGCATCCCCTCCCGCGCCGCGGCCACCAGCTCTGCGATCGGCACCAGCAACGGCACGGCGTGGCGCCCCATTTCTTTGATACGGCCGTTATCCCTTCGTATCAGGACTCTATACTTTTTCATCGGCAGTTTCTCCTTTTTACGTTTATTCTTCCGGCTTGATGCTACCAAGCCGTGGAAACCGCCTCAACTTCATTCAACTATGCCAGGGACGCCCCCTTCTTCGGATCCGCATACCGCCTGGCGCGCGCGAACCTCCTACGAACGACGAGTCCAGACACACTGTGTATACGGGGAGCCAATCGGATACGCGCAAGACGTGAAAGCGGGGAGCCAAGAACTAGATTATAATGTCGGTATGGAGGAACGCTTTGTTCCCAGGTGGATCGCCTGGGAGGTCACCGGGCGCTGCAACCTGTCCTGCGTGCACTGCCGCGCCCGCGCCGGGGCGGGCGCGGGGCGGGGCGAGTTGAGCCCGGAGGAAGGCCGCGCGCTCATAGACGACATCGCCTCTTTCTGCAAGCCGGTGCTGGTCCTTTCCGGAGGCGAGCCCTTGCTGCGGCCGGACGTCTTCGAACTGGCGCGCCACGGCTCTGACCGCGGCCTGCGCATGGCCCTGGCCACCAACGGGACCCTGGTCGACGCGGCGGCCTGCGCCCGGATGAAGGACGCCGGGATCGGGATCGTGTCCATCTCTCTGGACGGCGCCTCGGCGGCCGTGCACGACGGCTTCCGGCGGCAGGCCGGTTCCTTCTCGGCCGCCCTGGACGCGGCGCGGGCCTTGCGGCGCGCCGCCATCCCCTTCATCGTCAACTCCTCATTCACCAAGCGCAACCAGGCCGATATCCCGGGGACTTTCCGGCTGGCCAAGTCGCTCGGGGCGCGGGCGTGGTACCTGTTCATGGTCGTGCCGGTCGGCCGCGGCGAGCGCCTGCTGGGCGAGCTCATCGGGCGCGAGGATTACGAGCGCGTCCTAGAGTGGCATTTCGAGGCCGAGCGCGGGGAGCCGGAACTGCTCATGCGGCCGATCTGCGCGCCCCATTACTACCGGATCGCGGCCCAAAGGGCCAAGGCCCTGGGCCTGGACTGGCGCCGGCGCAGCCTGAGCTTTTCCCCCGGCGGCGGCAAGGGCTGCCTCTGCGGCCAAAGCATCGCGTTCGTCGGCTCGCGCGGGGAGGTCCGGCCCTGCTCGTATTTCCCGGCCGATGCCGGCAGCGTGCGCGACCGGCCCCTGAGCCGGATCTGGAACGAATCCAAGCTGTTCGCCTCCCTGCGCGACTTCAAATCCTATAAGGGCAAGTGCGGCGCCTGCGAATATCTCAACGTCTGCGGCGGCTGCCGGGCCCGGGCCGGGATAATGTCGGGCGATTGCCTGGGCGAGGAGCCGCTTTGCAGCCACGCGCCGAGGCGGGCCCCGTGACCGGCGCGGAGCGCTTCCTGGCCGCCTGCCGCGGCCGTCCGGTGGACGTCGTGCCCGTCTGGCTGATGCGCCAGGCGGGGCGCTATCTTCCCGAGTACCGGGTCCTGCGCCGGCGCCACGGCTTCCTGGAAATGTGCAAGACGCCGGAGCTGGCCGTGCGCGCGACCCTGCAGCCCGTCGAGCGCCTGGGCGTGGACGCCGCGATATTGTTCTCGGACATCCTCGTGCTGGTCGAGGCCATGGGCGTCGCGGTGCGTTTCGAGGCGGGCTCCGGTCCGGTCCTGGAGGCGCGGCCCAAGGACATGTCAGATATCCGGGCCCTGAAAGTCCCCGATCCGCCGCGCGAGTTGGGCTTCACCCTGGCCGCGCTGCGGGCCTTGCGCGGCGAGCTGGCCGCAGGCGCCGCGCTCATCGGCTTCGTGGGCCTGCCCTTCACCCTGGCCAGCTACATCGTCGAGGGCGGCAAGTCGGAGGATTTCGCCGCGCTGCGGGCCTTCATGGCCGATTCGCCCGAGGCTTTCGCGGCGCTCATGGACCGGCTGGCCGAGGCCGCCGCCGCCTACGGCGCCGCCCAGCTGGAGGCCGGGGCCCAGGCCCTGCAGCTCTTCGACACCTGGGCGGGGATTCTCGAACAGGCGCAATACGAGTCCTCGGTGCTGCCCTATACGCGCCGGATCGCCGAGAGCCTGGCCCGCCGCGGCGCGCCCATCATCCACTTCTGCGGGGATTGCCGCCGGCTGCTGCCCCTGCTGGCCACTTTGCCCGTGGACGTCCTTTCCATAGATTCGCGCGTCGGCCTCGACGAGGCGGCCCGGCTGGCGGGTCCGAAATTCGCGCTGCAGGGCAACCTGGACCCGCGGACCTTGCTGGCCGGGCCGGGCGAGTTCGAGACGGCGGTGGCGCAGGTCCTGCGCCGGGGCGCCGCGGCGGCCGGGCACGTTTTCAACCTGGGGCACGGGGTGCCGCCGCAGACCGAGCCGGAGCGCGTGGCGCGGCTCGTCGAGCTCGTGCATCGTTCGAGGCCCCATGCCTGAGACCGCCGCCGTCGTCTTGATGTCCATGGGCGAACCCGAGGCGCCGGCCGACGTGGGCCCCTACCTGCGCGAGCTCATGCTGGACCCGGCTTTGGTCCGTCTGCCGGCGCTGGCGCCGCGGCGGCTGCTGGCTTGGGGCGCGGGCCGCTTCGGCGGCCGCCGGCTGCGCCGGGCGCTGTCCAGGATCGGAGGCTCGCCCTTGGCCCGCCTGAGCGCCGCGCAGGCGCGGGCCTTGGAGGCGAGCCTGCGCGCGGCGGGCTCCTGGCGGGTCTACGCGGCCATGCGCTACGGCCGGCCCTCGATCGCCGAGGCCGCGCGGCGCGCGCGCCAAGACGGAGCCGTCCGGATCGTGGGTCTGCCGCTTTTCCCGCAGTTTTGCGGCGCCACCGGCGGCTCGGCCCTCAAGGCCTTGCGCGCCGAGGCCGGCGCGCTGCCGGTGGCGGAGATCAAATCCTGGCCAGACCAGCCGGGCTTCATCGCGGCCCTCTGCGAGCTCGTTGCCCGCAGCCTGGCCCGGGCTTCGGGCCGCGAGGCCCGGCTGCTTTTTTGCGCGCACGGCGTGCCCCGCGCCTTCATAGAAGCCGGCGACCCCTACGAATCCGAGGTCAAGCGCACCGTCGCCGCCGTGGCGCGGGTGTTCCCGGAGACGCCCTGGTCGTTGGCCTACCAAGGCAGCGGGGGGCGGCGCCGCTGGCTGGAGCCCGAAGCCGGAGCCGAGCTCGTCCGGCTGGCCCGCGGGGGCGCGGAGGCG
>JAQUMZ010000236.1 GCA_028717865.1 Elusimicrobiota bacterium
TTGAGCGTCAGGGCCTTGAAGATAACCTGGCTCCAAGGGATCGCGGTGCTCTCCGGCAGCAGGCCCAGCAGGGCCGCCTTGGCGCCCATCTTGAGCGCCCCGAGCATGTCGTTGAAGGCCGCCGGGCTGCCCGACATCTCAAGCCCCACGTCGAAGCCCTCGGCCATGCCCAGGTCCTTCATGACCTGGCTCAGCTTGCGCGCCCGCGGGTCGACGGCGTGCTCGATGCCGACCTTGCGCGCCAGCTCCAGGCGATACTCGTTGACGTCGGTGATGACCACGTGCCGGGCTCCCACGTGCCGGCAGACCGCGGCCGCCATGATGCCGATGGGCCCCGCCCCCGTGACCAGCACGTCCTCGCCGACCAAGTCGAAGGAGAGCGCGGTGTGCACGGCGTTGCCGAAGGGATCGAGTATGGAGGCCTCGTCGTCGCTGACGCCCGCCGGGATCGGGAAGACGTTCTCGGCCGGCAAGGCCAGGTACTCGGCGAAGCAGCCCGGCCGGTTGACGCCCACGCCCTTGGTGTTGATGCACAGATGCCGGTGGCCGGCCCGGCAGTTGCGGCAGTGCCCGCAGACCAGGTGGCCCTCGCCGGAAACTTTCTCGCCCACGCGCAGGCCCTGCACGGACTTTCCCACCTCGGCGATCTCGCCCACGAACTCGTGGCCCACGTGCATGGGCACCGGGATGGTCCGCTGGGACCAATCGTCCCATTGGTAGATGTGCACGTCGGTGCCGCAGATCGCGGTCTGCTTGATCTTGATGAGCACTTCGTGGTCCGCGACGGCCGGCTTGGGCACGTCCTCGAGCCACAATCCCCGCTCGCGCTTTTTCTTTACCAGTGCTTTCATGCTCCAATCCTATCAAAATGGGGCCCCGCAGGTGGACACTGGGGACAATGGTGCCAGGCATTGCATTTCTTGCATTCCGCCGGCCTCCCGCCGTCCCGAGGTTCGCGCGCGTCCGTGCGGCGCGCGAACCCGCGCGCGCCCCGTTCCTCGTGCGCGCGCCAGGCGGTATGCGTATCCGAAGAGTTGGACGAGGTCTCGCCCATTTCCGCGGACCTTAATACTATCGGCGCGACATGAGGAAGGGTCGCGCCGGCCGCGCGATCCCGGACGGCCGGATCGCGCGGGGGTTTAACGGCGGTGGCCGTCACAATGCCGCGCGATGCGCAAAATACATGGAAGCGGGGCACCATTATTGCTAGTCTGGAGGCATGAAACAAGCCACCATCGCAACCAATCGTGGCGTTATAGAGATCGAACTCTTCGACCGGGAGTGCCCCGGGACCGTCGGGAATTTCGAGAAGCTGGCCAACGCCAAGTTCTACGACGGCCAGAAGTGGCACCGCGTCATCAAGAATTTCATGATCCAGGGCGGAGACCCGCTGAGCCGCCAGGGCGGCGCCCGCGTCGGGACCGGCGGGCCGGGCTACAAGATCGACTGCGAGATCCGCCCCCGGTTCAAGCACGTCCAGGGCGCGCTGTCCATGGCCCACGCCGGAACCTGCGAGCACGACCCTTCCGGGGAGAAACTCGGCGGGACCTGCTCCAACGGCTCGCAGTTCTTCATCACGCACGTCGCCACGCCCCATCTCGACGGGGTGCACACGGTCTTCGGGCGGGTGACCTCGGGCCAGGACGTGGTCGACGCCGTCCGTCAGGGCGACGACATCGTCAGCATCCGCGTCGCGAACCGGACCTGACGGCTAACGCGACCTGCAGGCGGAGAGCGGCTTTTCGAACTGCTGGAGGACCTGGCGGTTGATGGTGTCGAGCAGGTCGCCGAGCATGCAGCCGTTCTGGCCGCAGCGCGGCTCCGACATAAGGCAGCGGCCGAGCCGCATCGGGCCCTCGATGGCCTCCAGGATGTCCAGCAGCCGTATCTCTTGGAGCGGCTTGCCCAGCAGGTAGCCCCCCCGCGGCCCGCGCACGGAACGCACGATGCCCGCCTTGCCCAGGCGCTGCAGGACCTTGGACAGATGGGCCGCGGAGACCTTGAGCGACTCGGCGGCCTCCAGGGTGGTGATAGGCTCGCCCTCGGCCCGAGCCAGGTGCAACGCGGCGTGCAGGGCGATGGACGAGCCCTCGGAAATATTTAAAATGCCTACCATGGATCGTTCCTCCTTTGCTGGCCTCAAACCGGAGCTTGAGTCCGGAACGAGTATAAGAATGCCATCTTGGCCGGTTACACTTCCATAGGGAGGCGACCGAGCCGTTCTAGGGGATTGACCTAGGGCGTCCGCCGCGGGGGCAAGGCCGAGACCCACCGGGCTGCGCAAAGCAGCAGTTGGGTGGAGTTCTTCACGGACAGCTTGAGCTTGATGTTCTCGCGATGGGCGTCCACGGTCTTGACGCTGCGCCGCAGCAATTGCGAGATCTCGCGCGTGGAGCGCCCCTCGCCGATCAGGCGGAAGATCTGCAGCTCCCGGTCGGTGAGCATCGACACGGATGAGACCCGGTCGCGCACGCCCCCGAGATGGCGCATCATGATCTCGCCCTGGACCTCCTCGCTTACGCAGACGCGCCCCGCCAGGACGCCGCGCACGGCAGCGAGCAGCTTCTCGGTCGGCTCGCCCTTCATGAGATAACCCTGCGCCCCGGCGCGCAGGGCCTGATCCGCGTAGGTCGACTCGTCGTGCATGGACAGGACCAGGACCGGGACTTCGATCCCCCGGCCGCGCAGGTCCCTGAGCAGCTCGATGCCGTCGGCCGATTTCAGCGAGATGTCCAGGATGAGCATGTCCGGGCGCTGCTTGCGTATGGCGGCCAGCGCGCTGCCGGCGTCGTCGGCGAATCCGCAGACCGCCAGGTCCGGCTCCTGGTCCAGCAGTTGGGTTATGCCCTGGCGCACGATGGGGTGGTCCTCGACCAGGAGGATGCGCGCGCGGCTCATGGCCTCGGCTCCTCCGGCTTCGGGCGATCCGCCGCCGCGCCCGCCTTGATGAGTATCTTGTTGGCGAGGCCGGGCAGGGGCTGGACCGATTGGACCAGGGTCTCGGCCTCCTGGGTCAAGGACCAGGCCTCGACCCTGTGCTCGGCCTGCCGGATGTGCGAGTGCGCCAGCAGGGCCTGGTCGCGCAGCGCCTCCAAGGACCGCCTCAGGCGCTCGCAAAGCCGCATGATGGCCTGGGCGCGCTGAACCGATCCCGCCTCGAAAACGCCTCGGCGCTCGATGTTGTCGAGCGCCGAGGGGAGCCCGCCGAGCTCGTTGCCGAACTCGCGCAGGCCGTGCCGGAAATTCTGGAGATCGTAACCGAACATCTGGTCGGACACGGGGGCCTTGGCGTCGTTCTTCAGGACGCCGGCGATGCGCTGGGCGCGGAACAGCAGGTCCTCGAGCTTGCCCGCCAGGACGCTGACGTGGTCCGAGACCACGGAGAGGACGCTCTCCATCTGCTTGAGCATCCGATCCTGCTCCATCGGAAGGAATAATAGCAAATGGTGCCCCGCTTTCACGTATTCACGTATTTCACGTATTCGACCGTTACGGGGGACATTGCGTCAGGCATTCCCAAAATTCCCTTGGGAACGTCCCTGGCTTTTATTGCTTTCCTCACGTTAAGGGTTCGCGCGCGATCGGCGTCGTGGCTGGAAGTTTCGGGAAAGCCTGTCGCCGTTTATGTTAACATCCCGATGATGACCGGCGTACGACGGTTGGCCTGCGCCGCATTGCTGTGCGCCCTCTCGGCGGGCTGCGCGACGACCGAGGCGCGCCGGCCGGCCCCGCCCCCGCCTAACGGCCGCGTCCTGGCCGGCATCGACGTCCTCGAAGCCGAGGGCTTCCGCCGCCTGCGGGGCCGCCGCGTGGGGCTCATCACCAACCACACCGGCCGCGACGCCCGCGGACGCTCCACCGCCGAGGTCCTGGCCGAGGCGTCAAGCATGACCCTGGTAGCGGTTTTCTCGCCCGAGCACGGCCTGGCCGGCGCGGTGGAGGACGGCTCCGTAAGCTCCTCCACGCTAAGGTTGGGAGGGCGCGACGTCCCCGTCCACAGCCTCTACTCCGGCGGCCTGGCCGGCATGCGGCCCAAGCCCGAGCAGCTCGAGGGCATCGACACGCTGGTCTTCGACATCCAGGACGTCGGGGCCCGCTTCTATACCTACCTGGCCACGATGGGCATGGCCCTGGAGGAGGCGGCCAAGGCGCACGTGCGCTTCGTCGTGCTCGACCGCCCCAACCCGATCGACGGGATCACGGTGGAGGGCCCCCTGCTGACCGATCCCGAGCTGCCCAAGCTCAGCCCCACCTCGTTTTTCCCCGTTCCGGTCCGGCACGGGCTGACCGCCGGGGAGATGGCCCTGCTGCACAACGCGAAGGTCCGCCACCCGGGCCTGCAGGTGGTGCGCATGCGGGGCTGGGACCGCCGCATGTGGTACGACCAGACCGGCCTGCCCTGGACGCCCCCTTCTCCGAACCTGCCCTACCTGGCCGCCGCCGCCCTATATCCCGGCATCGGGCTATTCGAGGCGTCCAACCTCTCCGTCGGGCGCGGCACGCCCTACCCCTTCGGCTGGGTCGGCGCCCCCTGGCTGGACTCCGAGCGCGTCGTGGAGCTTCTGCAGGCCGCCCTGCTCGACGGGGTGGAATTCTCGGCCGAGGACGCCACGCCGTCGAAATCGGTCTACGCCGGGGAACTCTGCCGCGGGGTGCGCATCACCGTGACCGACCGCCGGCGCCTGCGGCCCCTGGCGGTGTTCCGCCACATCAACGAGGCCCTGCGCGAGACGCACCGCAACGATTTCATCTGGCGCTGGGACGAGGCCCGCCGGATGCTGGGCTCCGAGGAGTTCCAGCGCATCTACCAGCGCGACGGCGATCCGGTGAAGATACTGCTGCTCTTCAACCGCGACGCGGAGGAATTCGAGCGGACGCGCAAACCTTACCTCTTATACTGAGTCGGGCGACACTCTAATATGTATAATCGCGACT
>JAQUMZ010000237.1 GCA_028717865.1 Elusimicrobiota bacterium
CTTGTACTTGATAATAGGAAAATTCGACCTGGTCGGCATCTTTAGGCGTATTCTTGATCATATAACTATCGCCCTCGCTCGATAAAAGTTCATGGTTATCACCCAAGGCGCGGCCCAGACACTGGGCCAAGCCGTCATAAAAGCCGTCCGTTCCCAAGCCGCGCGCCGCGGTTTCAAGTTCAAGGACTGAGCCCATGCCCGGTTGGCGGCTCTGCGCGCTGCTCCTGCTGGCGGCCGCGGCCCAGCCGGCCCCCGACAATCCCTGGGAACGCGCAAGCGACCCGACCCCGCCTCCGGCCGCGTCCCTGGGCTCCTACAGCCGCGGCTGCCTGCGCGGCGCGGTCCGTCTGCCCGAGTCGGGGCCAGGCTACGAGGTCATGCGCCTCTCACGCAAGCGCTTCTACGGCCATCCCCGCCTGCTGGAATTCATCCGGTCCCTGGCGCGCAAGACCGCCGCGAACCCCCGGCTGGGCAAGCTGCTCGTCGGCGACCTGGGACAGGCCCGCGGCGGCCCCACGCGCGGCGGGCATGCCAGCCACACCAACGGCCTGGACGTGGACCTGTGGTTCCGGCTGCTTCCCGCCGACGCGCCCGTAAGCGCGCGGGCCCGGGAGAAGTGGGAGTCGCCCGAGATGGTCGCGCCCGTGTTCCGGCGCTTGAACAAGCGCTGGGACCCGCGCGTGATCCGGCTGCTCCGGCTCGCCGCCGAAGAGCCCGCGGTGGAGCGCATCTTCGTCAACCCGGTCATCAAGCGCGAGATTTGCCGGCGCCGCGGCAAGGAGGGCTGGGTCGCCAAGCTGCGGCCCTGGTTCGGGCACGACGACCACTTCCACGTGCGCCTGGCCTGCGCGCCCGGAGACGCGGGCTGCCTGCCGCAGACCGACCCGTTTCCCCCCGACAACGGCTGCGGCGATGATCTTTCCCAGTGGTTCACCGAGGAGATGCGACGCAAGGCCCTGGAGCCGCCCAAGCCGTGGAGCATGCCGGACCTGCCCGAAGAATGCGCGGATGTTATCGCAGAAGGGACAAGATAGGAAGCTGAGGCAACTTGTTTTTTTACGACTTACTCCCAGGATATTGTAATAATCATCATTTTATATTTGCATGCGACATAGCTAATAGTCTTTTCCCCTTCGGTACGCCCCCCTATACTCCAACGCCGGCATATGGCACCTTCTGTTTGACTCACACCATGATTGTCTTGCATGTCGCGTTTATCCTGCTTGCCATCTCCATAATGCGGGACATAATTTATGCTCATCTTATTGTCGCCGATCACCTTGTTTAGCCGGACACAGTCCGGAATATCTTTCAAGTAATCCATCGTCTTCGCCTTCACAGTTGCCACTATTTCTTCATCCTGGCACGCCCGTAAACGCGAAAGCGAATCCCGAGAGCACTTAACTTCAATTAAATTTTGAAATTCCACAGAAAAAGGAATTCTATATTTTGCATATTGTTTTTCAGTATTACGCGCTTGCTGAAGCGCCAATTCCGAGTTGTGCGATTGATAATCCCTGGTTAGGTTCGCGCAATGTTGCCCGAGCTTCTCCCGTTCACTATCAATTATTTGTTGTTCGATTGCGATTCTATCCTCAATCTTTTTTTGGTGTCTAGCCTGGTTTTCTACGGCTTTTTGATCTTTTAATTTTTTCGTCTCGTTTGAAATTCCCCTCAATTCGTCTCCATAAGGCTTCTCTCCCGTCCCATCAAAGTTATTCTCCTGCAACGCATCGTGCAAAGTCTGCTTTTCGACAGGCGAGATAAAGGATTTATTATGATGCCTGCGCAGGGCTTGCGCGCAGATGACAAGAAGAGCCGTAACGGCAGCGAATCCGATTAGCTTTTTCATCGGGGTCACCTCAGAAACGGCTTGGCGTCGGGCAACAATGAGTGTAACCCTGGCTTTTGATTCTGTCAATGCCTGGGTTAATCCTGGGTTAATCCAATGCCGGGGGGGTTCTTGACGAGCACATCGACAGGATGCGAATGCCTGGGTGTGCTGGCGGAAGAACCGAAACAGCCCTTGATTATTGTACCCGCTGTGGGACTATCCCCGTGGATAGTTCAGACGTGCCTCGAAGAGGATTCGGCTGCGCTCCCAGCGATCCCGAACGAAATTCAAGGCCAGCCACCGCGCCGCCGCCGAACGGAAGCGCGTCACGCTGCGGGCGGTTTCATTCGTAGGCGGAATGACCAAGACCGGCGGCTTTGGCCGTTGCCAAGCTCGTTTGGCGGCGCGATAGCGGATGGCGAGCAGCGCCGCGACGCAAGCCAGGATCCCTGAAATATACAGCGCGCTCAGCAGAGAGTCCGCTGGAGGCCAATTCAGAAGTCCCATGCAGAGTTCCGTATCGCTCCCATAATTTAACTCAATCTCGGATCAGCACCAGGGCCAAAGGACCCATCAAACCACGCGCAAGGCGAAGTCGGTCATCTTGTAGATGACCTTGCCGTCGACGCTCAAGAAACCGTCGGCATGCAGTTCGCGACGGGCGTCATCCGCGGCGGTCACGCGAGCTTCGACGGTCACCACCCGGCTGGTTGGAATGACCTGCCCGCGATACAGCCAGGAATGCTTGCGGCCCAGGGCCATGGACTCAAAACGGCCCTCCCCCCAGCGCTGGCGCGCGGCCAGCTTCATGAGCTGGATGAACGATTCCAGCCCCAACGAACCGGGACAGACGGGATCCTGATAAAAATGCGCCTTAAAAAACCACTCGGACGGGTCGACCCGCTTGGTCCCCCTGATGAATCCCATTCCCTTGGGACCGCCGTCGGGAATAAATATATCCACGTCATCGATCATGAGCAGGGTCCGGTCCGGCATGCCCGGGCCGATTTCAAGCATGACGCTCCGCGCCGACTCCGCCTCCGAGGGAGAATGAAGAACCGTTCCGCGTATGCCCACCTGCTCGCTCAGGGCCGCCTTGGAGAAGAATCCGAACTCCGTGGTCCCCTCGTAGACCAGACGGCCGCCACAACGCACGGCCATCTCGTAGTCCTGGATCAGCATCCCGGCCGAGGCCAGGTTCTTGGTCATCTTCACGGTCGTCGTCAGCGTCCCGGCATCGGGCCCGATCTCCTCGTGCTGAATGGCCGTGCCGCCCAGGTTGCGGAAACACAGGTCCGTGGCGCTGGACAAGGCCGAGCCCACGTAGGCGGCCAACCAGCCGCATGGCTGCAGGGCGACCTCCAAAAGTACGCCAAAAGGCATGGTCGGCTGGCCGTTCGACTTGAAATACCACGCGTCCGGAGGCACGTCGTACTCGGCGTCCACCACGCCGCCGGCGGCCAATTTGAAAGCCGCGCAACCCTCTATGCGCGTTATGCGGTCCAAGACCTGGTAGGGCGGGCCGGGCAGGCGGGCGATGACGCGCTCGGAGTCGAAGACCTGGTACGGCTCGCCGAAGGCATCCGAGGGTTTGCCGGTGGCGAAGGCGAGAATCTTATTCGTATCGAACAACGGAGCCTGTCCCCCAACGGCACGGACGCCCCCCGCGGGGGGGCGTCCGGACTCCGCGCCTTCGGCGCGGAGTTCGCAAGAACGACTCCACATGCTCTCCAACGTCCCCCGGTCCGTGCCGCCCATACGCACGGACATGTCGGTTATGCGCACGATGGGCTTGCCGTCGGCGTACATGAGGGCGTCGGCCACGGCGAAGGGCGCGGGGTCGAAGCCCAGTTCCTTGACGGCGACCTCGTACCAGACCTTGCGCGTGGCCGCCGTGACCTGCCCGCGGCAGTGCAGCCCGCTGGCGACGCCCACGACCGGCTCGTACCAGACTTGTCCGGCCTCGCCCACCCAGCCCCGGCGCATGAGCAGCACGCGCAGGGTGTGCAGGCAGCACTCGTACATCAAGGTCCCCGGCATGACGTGGTCGTCCTTGAAATGGCAGGCCAGGTGCCAGTCGTCCGGCCGGATGTCGGCCTCGCCCTTGACGAAGCCCAGGCCGAAGCGTCCGCCCCGGACGTCGAGCTCCAGGATGCGGTCCACCAGACGCATCCGGCCCACGGGCAGGGTCTCGGGCCGTTCCAGCGGCAGGCTCGCGAAGCCGGGTCCGAAACATGAGGCGAGGTCTCCCCGGCGCAGGGCCGCCAGCTGCTTGTCGCCGAAGCTCAGCTTGCCCGCGCCGGCGACGAGCTCCCTCCAGTCCTCCGGCTTGCGGCCCGGCGCAGGGGCCAGTTCCTCGGGCTTGAAGACCACGCCCTTGCCCGCGGCCAGCTCCTCGGCGGTGAAGAAGCCCGCGCAGCCCTTGCGCATGCTCAGCAACGGGCGGCCGCCGACCGTGCTCTCGAAATTGAAGAAGAACAGCCGGACGTCGCCGTGGCGGGCGAAGCGGTCTATCCTTATGTCGTAGCGGATGACCTCGCCGGGCCGGGGCAGGCCGCCGTGGAAGGTCACCTCCGCGTCGAGCAGACGGTAGACGCGCAAGCCCTTGGTCTCGAAGTCGATGCCGAGGTAGGCGCATAGGAACAGGTCCGCCTGGCCGGCCTCCACCGCGATGCACGTCGGAATCCGCCCGCAATCGAGATACCACGCGCCGGGCAGCACGTCGTGCTCCGTGACCGCGCCGCCCGCGCCCAGCGCGCGCGGCTCGCCGCGCACGCTGAGGATCCGGTCCATGAGCATCAGGGGCTCCTCCGGCAGGCGCACGCGCGTGGGCTGCCCGTCGACCGCGGCGAAGCGCTCGCCCAGCACGCGGCCGATGGCGCCCGAGGCGAACTCCAGGCATTGCCGGCGGTCCAGGAAAGGCTTGGCGACGGCCCCGCCCGCCAAGGAATTCAGCAGGGAGGTCTGCACGGCCGCGTTGCGCAGCTGCGCCCGCGCGAATCCCTCGGAAAGCCTCAGGAACGCCTCGTGAGCCTTCAGCCCCGCCTCGTGCGCCGCGACCAATTGCAGGCGCAAGGCCGACG
>JAQUMZ010000238.1 GCA_028717865.1 Elusimicrobiota bacterium
TGGCGGCCTCGGCCAGGCCGGGGCTCAGGCTCGCGGCGCGCGCGTACTCGTCCGCGGCCTCCTCCAGGCGCCCGCCGTCGCGCAGCACGTCGGCCAGGCCCAGATGCGCCTGAGCCAGTCCCGGCTTGAATTTCAAGGCCTCGCGAAAGTGGCGCTCGGCCCCCGCCAGATCGCCGCCCTTGGCGAGGAGCACCGCCAAGTTGTTATGCGCCTGGACGTAGCCGGCGTCCCAGCGCAGGGCCTCGCGATAGGCGGCCACGGCCTGGGGTGCTAGGCCCTTCTTGGACAGGGCGTTGCCGAGGTTGTAGTACGAATACGCGTTGGAGGGCCGGTTGCGGATGGCGACAAGGTATTGGGCGATGGCCTCTTCGGTGCGGCCTTGCTCGGCCAGGGCGGTGCCCAGATTGTTGGCCGCCCAGATGTGGCGGGGGTTGTGCTTCAAGGCGTGGGTCCAAAGACTCACGGAATCACGCCACACATGGATCTGCAAGACGGTACGCCAGGAAAGCGCCGCGCACAGCGCCGCGGCCAGCGTCAGGGCGGCGACGCGGCGGCCGCGGCCGCCGCGCAAGGCCGTATCCAGGGCCGCTCCGGCCGCGACCGCCCACCCCAGGCAGGCGAGATACGTATAGCGATCCGCGGTCGCGGCCTGGCCCAGGCGCACCAGCCCCAGCACGGGGGCCAGGCCGACGCCGTAACAGAGGCCCAGCACCAGGCCCGCCGGCCAGCGCCGCCAAAGCCGGACGAGCGTCGCGGCGCAAAGCCCCACGGCCAGGGCGCAGGCCCAGTAAGGCCAGCGCAAAAGGCTCATGGGCTCGGGCGCCTCGTAAAGCACGTAGAGAACCGAGGGCCAAAGCGTCTTGAGAACGTAGAAGACCAGGCCGTAGAAGCATTGCGATATTCTGGGCATCAAGCCCCAATCGCGCAGGGACAAAGTCGCCCCGACCTCCCGCTGGGCAAAAAAGCCCAACGCGCCAGCGGCGGCGGCGAGCAGGAAATAGGGGATTTTCTCCAGCCAGACCGGCCGCAGTTCCCGCTGCCGCCACAGCCGCGGCTCGGGCGGCAGGCGGCGCAGGGGATAGAAATCCAGCGCGACCAGGATCAACGGCAGGCCTATGACGATCGCCTTGGACAGCAGCGCCGCGGCGAAAAACGCCAGGGCCGCGGCGTGGCGCCCGGCCCAGCCCGACTTGCGCAAGCCGCGCAGGTAAAAGAGCAGAGACATAAGGAAGAACGCCCCCGAAAGCACGTCGCGGCGCTCCGTCACCCAAGCCACCGATTCCACGCGCAAGGGATGCAGGGAGAAGACGCAGGCGGCGAATCCGGCCGAGACCGGCAGGCGCCAGGGGGGGGACTGCGCGGCGTCGGCGGCGACGCGGCGCAGAAGCGCGAGCGCCACGGCGAAAAAAAGCCCCGCGTTGAGCGCGTGCAGAAGCATGTTGGTCAGGTGGTAGCCGAAAGGATCGAGGCCCCAAAGGACGTAATCCGCGCCCAGGCTCAGCCAGCTCAGCGGCTGGTAGGGACCGAGGTAGAAGGTCGTGAACATCCACTTGAGCTGGACCAGCCCCAAACCGCGGAAATCCGGATTGTCGAGTATGTTGAAATCGTCGTCCCAATTGACGAAGCCGTTGCGCAGGCAGGGCAGGAATACCAGGGCCGCGGCGAGCACGGCCAGCAGCCCCAGGCCGACGGCCCAGCGCCGTCCCGCCGGGTCCGCCGCGCCGGGCGCTGGCAACGAGGATTCTGGCCGTTCGTCTTTGTGCCGTTTGCTCATGGCAAGACACCGGAATTATACAGATTTCGTCCGGCTCTTTGGCTCCATATATAGACTGGCGCGCTCCGCCAGGATCGCGAGGCCGGCCCGGCTATTGCTTGATCGAACCGGGGAAAATGGGCGAGATTGCGTCCTTCCACAACCGCTTGGTGCGCGAAGCTTCGCCCGGAAAAGCAAATAAGACAAGGAACGTCCCCATTCCTCCAAATTCCTCGTTTTAACACGCTATTTTGAGGAAATATGACGTTTTTACCGCTATAAATTCACCTCTCCTTCGCGTCTTGGCAACATAAAATTCGCAACGTTCCCTTACAATTAGAGCGTCGGCACCGGCATATGCTGCTAGCCAAATCAGCCGCCGCCTTGCTGCTCGCCCTGGCCCTCCAGGCATCCTCGGCCCTGCTGGCGCAAAATGTCACGTTCAATAATCCAAAAAATCGCTTCATCACTCCCAACGGCGACGGGAAGAACGATAACGTAGTTTTTGACTTCAGCAATCCCAGCTACTCCGAGGTCGAGGGCAAGATTTACGACGTCCGCGGCCGCTTCGTGGCCGACACCAGCCCCGCCATAAGCACGGGACTCGACGGAAGGCTCACCTGGGACGGCAAATCCAGCGGCGGGCAGATCGTGGCGACCGGGCTCTACATTTACGTGCTCAAAACCGAGGGGCAGATTTTCCAGGGCGCGGTGATGGTGATCCGATGAACGCGAGCTTCGCGGCGCTGCTCCTGCTGGCCGCCCTTTGGGCGGCCCCGGCGCGCGCCGCCTTCGAGGACCAGGGCGCGGGCGCCCGCGCCCCGGGCATGGGCGACGCCTTCACGGCGCTGGCCGACGACGCGTACGCCGCCTATTACAACCCCGCCGGCCTGGCGCAGCTGGACCGGCCGCAGTTGGGCACCGCCTACAGCCGGCTGTTCTGGGGGCTTTCCGACGGCACGGACCTCAGCCTCATGGACCTGGCCTACGCCTACCCCCTGCGCAACGGACGCCAAGGCACGCTGGCCGCGGGCATCCAGCGCTTCAGCGCCAAAAGCTTCTACAGCGAGCAGACCCTGCGCCTGTCCTATGGGCGCCAGCTCTGGCTGGGCGAGTCGGGAAACCGCCTGCTGGGAGGCTTGAGCGCCAAGCGGCTCTCCCACAGCTTCGGCACGCCGCCCGAGGCGGCCAATCCCTGCGACGATGGCCTCTGCACGGGCTCCGACCCCGATCCCGTGCTGTCGGGCAAGACCAGCAAGAGCAGCTACGACGCGGACTTCGGCCTGCTCTACCAGTTCAAGCGGCGCTGGCGCCTGGGCCTGGCCGTCCAGCACATCATGCAGCCGGACGTGGGCTTCGTCGGACCCGACAAGCTTCCCATGAGCATCCGCATGGGCGCGGCCTGGCGCAGCCTCTGGATGAGCCTCATCGGAGAAATCCGGCAGGAGAAATCAGCGGCCGGCGACACGATCCGCGACTATACCATGGCGGCCGAACGCTACTTCCCCACGCTCTCCGCGGGGCAATTCGGCATCCGGGGCGCCCTGACCGCGGGCGCGCAAGACTACAAGCGTATCGCCACCGGCCTGAGCTACCGGATCAACAAGATGCAGATCGACTATTCCTTCCAGATCCCGCTGGGCAGCGTGCAGGGCACCGCCGGCACCCACCGCGTGGCCCTGCTCTGGCACTTCGGGGCCCCGGCGCCCGAGGAGGAGATCACCCAGCAGTTGCTCGACCAGGCGCGCCAGCTGCGCGAGGGCGCCGGCCCGAGCTACGGCTACGAGTACGCGGCGGAGCTGCGGCCGCAGAACCTCGAGGACCCCGCCATGGCGGAGGTCCGGCGCCTCATCGAGGCCCGCTCCTACCGCCTGGCCCACGAGGCCCTGACCCGGCTCATCTTCGGCCAGATGCCCACGCCGTCGCTGGTCAGGCTCAGCAATCGCCTCCAGCTCGTGGCCCAGTACTACCCCGACCTGTCGGGCCCCCGCGAGCGCTGGGAAACCTCGGTGGTCTCGGCGCTCTACGACTTCCTGCGCGGCAGCGACCGCAAGGCCGTGCTCAAGGCCTCCTACGCCTTCAGCCTCAACCGCAACGACGACAAGTTCGCCCACTTCCTGTCCGACATGGAGAAGGCCGTCGGCATCAAGGCCGAGCGCCTGCCCGCCGAGCATCCGCGCGGCTTCGTCGACGAGATGCTCGTGCGCGCCGAGGCGGCCAACAGCCGCCATGAGACGACGACCGTCGACCTCATCCTGCGCGACCTGCTGGACCTCGAGGACAACAACTCCATGACCATGGAGAAGGTCGGATCGATGCACTTCATATTGGGACGCTACCAGGATGCCGTAGACATCTGGACCAAGGCCCTGGCCTCGGAGAAGACCCCCGCGGAAGTCGAGAGCCTGCAGTATCATATCAACCTGGCGCGCCAGCGGCTGGGCACGGAGCCCGCCGCCGCGGCGCCCGCGCCGGCCGAGGCCGCTCCCAAACCGGCCGAGACCGCCCCCGCGGCCCCGGCCATGGCCGCCCCGCCCGCCGCCGCCCGACCCGCGGCGGCTCCGGCGCCCCAGCCCGTCCGCCAGGTCCGCAAGGCGGGCAGCGCCGATGACATTCCGCGCCTCTACCAGAAGGGCGTCGAGCATTACGCGCGCGGCGAGTATCTGCAGGCCACGGCCATGTTCATGCGCATCCTGCAGATCGACCCCGAGAACGGCCCGGCCCGCAAGGCCCTGGAACGCCTGCAGAAGCGTGTGCCCGCGCAAACCCGCCCGTGAGCATCCGACTCAAGCTCGCCCTGGTCATCTCCGGCGCCGTGCTCGCGGCAACCCTGGCCGCCTCGGGCGCGTTTCTCTCCCTGCAGGCGGCCTCCCTGCGCCGGGCCCAAGAGGAGAAGGTCTCCCTATGGAAGGCCAACGCCGCCAACATCGCCTCCGAGTCGATGCTGGCGGACGATCCGCTCATGCTCATCGACTACCTGCAGGGCCTGACCCGCGGCCAGCGCGAGATCGCGCGCGTGCGCTTCGACACCGGCTCCGGCTGGGAGGACGCGGGCCGGGCGGCCCCCGGCGCTCCCCGGGCTATGCGCATCGAGACCCTGCGCGTCGAGCCGCCCCCCGGCAGCAAGCGCCGGGGCGTGGCCATCGAGCTCTGGC
>JAQUMZ010000239.1 GCA_028717865.1 Elusimicrobiota bacterium
GCCTCGGTGGTCTCCATGGGGCTGGTTTCGAGCTCGCCGACCACGATGATGTCGGCGGGGCCCCGGGCGGGGCCGGCGACGGCCTGGATGCCGAATCCGTTGAGGCCCTTGACCACGCCGGTCTCGACCTCGCGCGACTTGGCGCCGCTGACGTCGACCGCCACGTCGAGCTCGGAGACCGCCCGGGCGGCCAGCGCCTGCACCGCGGCCTCATCCACGGGATTGGGCATGCCCTTGCCGTTGAGAACGCGCAGATCGCTTTCCAGGGCCCGGCGGGCCTTGAAGATGGCGAGCAGCTTCATCCCGGCCTTGACCCGGGGCAGCTTGTCCGCGGCCTGAGCCATCTGGGCGTACCACTGCTTGACCTGTCCGTCGAAGTCCGCGATCTTGTCGCTGATGCTCGAGACCGCCTTCGTCTTGTCCAGCACGGCCAGGGCGTACCAGACCCGGGAGGCGTCGTCCTGCCAGGTCTCCCGGATCTCCACGCCTTCCAGGATCTTGCGGGAGACCGTCTCTACGCTGTTGGCCACGGACTGCGAGAAGGAGTTCTCGTCCTTGGCGCCGGACTGGCGCGTGATCTCCTTGGCCTCGGCCGCGGTGTTGACCTTGACGTCGGCGGAGAAGATGCGGCTGATCTCGCCGCGCGCTCGGTCCTCGGCGGCGCCGCGGTCGTCGGAG
The DNA here is from genome assembly GCA_028717865.1 of Elusimicrobiota bacterium. Taxonomy (GTDB): domain Bacteria; phylum Elusimicrobiota; class Elusimicrobia; order UBA1565; family UBA9628; genus UBA9628. The sequence goes on from JAQUMZ010000239.1 coordinate 679, forward strand.
GTGCCCACCCCGGTGAGGAAACTTTCCCGGGAGAACTCGGCGCTGGAGCCGTCCACCCAGTCCGGTTTGGGATTCTTGGGATTGGCGGCCCAGGCGCCGGCGGCGCACAAGGCTACGACGAGAGGGATGATTTTCTTCATTTTGTCCTCGTTTATTTTTTGCGGTTCACGGCCATCGCCGGGCCGGCCGAGGCCGGCGCCGCCAAGGCATCGGCGGTGCGGTAGGTCAGATAAGTCCGCTTTCCCTTGTTGATCTCCACGTTTTCGAACAGCTTGGTCTCCACCGTCGCGCCGGCCTGGTCCTGGAAATCAACCTGGACCTTGTGCTTGCCTACCGGCAGCTTCAGCCGGGCCATGCGGATCTGGGCCGGCAGGGTGCCCCAGCAGCGGGTGTCGGCGATCTCGGAGGCCGCGGCCGCGCCGTGGGCGACGCCCCGGCTGGCGGCTTTGCACGCCAGCTTGGCGAAGGCGTTGGGTATCCGGTCGCAAGCCTTGGCCGCCGCGCGGGCGGCCGCCTCGGCCAGGACGTATTTGACCATGGCCCGGGCGATGGAGCGGGTCTTGATGAGCGCCATGCGGTCCTGGAGGGTTTTGGCGGCGATGGCCTGCACGTCCTCCACGAGGAGGGTGGGCACGGCGGGCGCCTCGTCTACGCGTACCTGGGAGGCGCGCACGCGGAAGGGCTGCGGCTGGTACTCGGGATAGGACACGGTGACCGCCCGGCCCGCGATGCCCGCGGTCAAGCCGTTCTTGAATTGGGCGGTCTCCTCCCCGGACTCGCGCACGGCGACCAGGGCCTGGTTCCAGGCGACCTGGAAGGTCTTGGAGACCTTGACGGGAGCGTTGCCGTTGAGGTGGATGAAGACCAGCTCGCCGCGCGCGGATTTCCGGTCCTCGGACGGGAACTCGAAGCGCGGGGCCGCGACGCCGTAATCCGCGGCGTACCAATCGTAGGCCGCCATGGCCTTCTCCATGCAGATGCGCGCGTCGTCGAGCTTGCCGGCGTCGGCGTAGAGTAGCGCGGAGAGGTACTGGGCGAAGGCGTCGTCCTTGTACCTGGCCTTGCCGTCCAGGGTGCGGTTGAGCTCGTCGAGGAATACCCCCGCCTTGCGGGCTTCCACGACGGCTTCTTCGAGCTTGCCCAGAAAGACCCAGTCGAGCGCCCGGTAGACGTTGGTCAGCGCGCGCTCGAAGGGCTCGCCCGCGTAATCCATGGTGCCGTCGTTGAGCACGAGCAGGCCCGCGGCCTGGGTGACGCTCTTGGTATAGAGGTCCACCATGCGCTGTTCGGCCTTGTCGAAGGCGTCGTCGCTTTCCTGGTACTTCCCGGCGTGATGCAGGACGGTCCCCAGGTCCAGATAGTAGAGGACCTGGTTTTTCTTGCCGTACTGCGACTCCTTGGCTTTTTCCAGGGCGGCCTGCGCTCCGGCGAAGTTCTGCGCGGCGAGCAGGGAATTGATCGCGCGCTTGTAGCCGCCCGAGGGTCCGGACTGGCAGCCGGCCGCCCCCAGCAGCAGGACCAAGCCCAGGACCTTCGCCGCAAGCGCGTGGTGGCGGGGCATGGCGCCTACCAGGAAGCCCGCGAGTGCTTGACGAACTTCTTGATCTTCTTCAGGCCGTTCCAGGCGATCTGATTGGTGGTCATGTTAAGCAGCTTGAGGTTGGTCTGGTAGAGCATGACCGTCTTGCCGCCTTCGGAGTCCGCGATGGTGTTGATGGCGCCGCTGAGCACGAAATCCGCTCCGATTTCCTGTCCGTTCTCCTTGCGCGTCTCCTCCGAGGCGTTGGTGTCCTGGTCGAGCCGTTCGTCCCGGACCTCGCCGCGCTCGTTCTTGGAGGCCACGAACTCGACCTCTCCGGAGTTGATCAAGGCCCGCTGCAGGTCCTCCACGAAGGTGTCGGTGGCGATATGCTCGTGGCTCTGGTTGCGTACGGTGCCGACGATGACCGTGGGCGTCTTGCCCTTGGCCGCCTTGGCCTTGGCCAGCCAGTTCTGCGCGAGGCAGTCCTTGATCATCTCTTCCGCCACCAGGCGGGAGTCGGTGTCGTTCCAGCGCCCGCTGATGTCCTTGACCTCGCTTGCGTCGATGCGCTGGACTTGCGTGCCCGCGCAACCGGCCGCCCAGGGCAGCAGCACCGCGGCGCCGGCGGCAAACCATCGATATGTCCTTGCCATGTCAGACCTCCGAGCTGGATTTATGCGGCGCTTGATGATACATAATCAAGCGCCCGGCGGCATGGGCACGCCATGCCGCCGGGCCGCGCCACGGTTGGGGCGCCTCAGTGCTTGGCTTCCTCGGCGGCCAGTTCGTCAAAAGCCTTCTCGGCGTTGGCGCGCACGAAGTCGCGCATCTTCGAGTCGAGCTCCTTGGACTCGTCGAGGGTCTTCTGGACCGAGGCCATGTCGAGCTTGATCAAGGAGAAGAGGGTTCCGTCCGCCGGGTCCTTCCAGTGGTCCACCGGAGTGGCGCCGTGCAGGGTGAACTGGGCGAAATTCTTGAGCACCTGGCTGACGTGCTGCTCCTCGCTGGACTTGGTCATGTCCCCGGCGGTCGTGGAGGCCATGTAGTCCTTGGTCAGAACGCTGACGTAGCTGTTCATGATCTTGGCGATCTCGGCCCGGCCGCGGTCGTCGGCGGCGCTGACCTGCAGGGCCCGGTTGCGGATGCCCTGCGCGATGCCCACGCCGTAGAACACGGAGCCGCCCTGGGCGTCCTTGAAGGCCCCGGAGCCCTTGTTGACCCACTCGGGCGCGTTGGCGGCGATGGGGCTGGCCTTGTGGCCGGCGCATCCGGCTAGAAAAGGAAGCGCGGCGGCGAAAACGATCATTCCCAGCTTGGCGGCGTTTCGAGACATCTGATCCCTCCTTAAAAGGAACACCTTGACGGCCTCACGGACAGGTAGTCTAACAGAAGGGGCGGGAGGTGTCAAGGCGGCCTCGGCTCCTTTTTTTGCTATGATGCGGCTTCACCCATGGTCAACGAGCGGAACCTGGTTTGGCTGGACCTGGAGATGACCGGACTCGACCCCGACCGGCACCATATCCTGGAGATCGCCACGATCGTCACCGACAGCGAGCTCAAGATAGTCGACGAGGGCCCGAGTCTCGCCGTCCACCAGGACGAGGCCGTCCTGGCGGCCATGGACCCCTGGTGCGTGGAGCACCACGGCCAGTCCGGCCTCATCGCGCGCTGCCGCGCCTCGACCGTAGGCGTGGCGGACGCCCAGGCCCGGACCTTGGAATTCGTGGCGCGCCACTGTCCCCGCGGCCGGGCGCCCTTGTGCGGAAACACCATCGGGCAGGACCGGCGCTTCCTCTCGCGCTACATGCCCGTTCTGCACGACTTCTTCCACTACCGTTCCATCGACGTGAGCACGATCAAGGAACTGGTCCAGCGCTGGTATCCCGGCCGCAAGTACGTATATGCCAAGGTCAAGCAGCACGAGGCCCTCTCGGATATCCGCGAGTCCATCGCGGAACTGCGGCACTACCGCGAGACGGTTTTCAAGTAGCCTTTCTTGGTGCCACGCTTTCAGTAACTTCAGAAACTCGCCGTGGCGAGTTCGACTTCGTGCAATAATGCGGTGGCGCCGGCTCCAGCTTAGTCTTAGTTGCCGTCGGAGCGGCGTTTGTGGCCGGACAGGCCTTCGCAGTGGCACCAGTCGGGGTGGGGCATGCCCTCGCGCCAGCCGCGGGCCTCGAGCTCGGTCTTGACCCAGCAGGGATAGCAGAGCAGCATGCGGTTGACGGGCTTGTCCTGGCCGCAGCGCCGGCAGGTGCCTTCCTTGGGCGGGCGGCGCTGGGGGATCTTGCGGATGTCCGTCTCCTCGGCGGGCTTTTCGGCGGGAACGGGGGGCGCCTTGGTCAGGGCCTCGAACTCGGCCTCGGTCAAAGTCGCGGTTTCTTCGTTCATGGGCATACACCTCTCAGGCATTTTTTGCACCAGCCCGCGATGCGGCCGGCGGGCGATTTCCTGGAAAGCTTCACTATGGCCTTGCAGCCGGGGCAGTAGACGTCCAGCCCCGAGAAATCGGTCTGGGGGAAGTCCCGTTCGAAGACCGCCTGGGTCGCGTGGCGCGGCTGGAGCCATTTGCCTTCGCGCATGACGCCTTCAGGCGGCCCGCCCGGAGCCGTTGCCGGGCGCGGCCGCGGGGGCGGCCGGCGCGGGGCGCTGCGGCGACTCCTGGCGCAGCCAGTCC
>JAQUMZ010000240.1 GCA_028717865.1 Elusimicrobiota bacterium
CGGGCCGGAGCCTGGTTCGAGCCGTACCTGGCCGGACTGAGCCTGGCGCTGCTGGGGGCCGGCTCCCTGCTGGACGCCTCCGCGGCCCCCCTGGTGCCCGCCCTGCGCTCCAACTGGCTCGTGCTGCACGTGGCCGTCGTCATGCTGGGCTACGCCGCGCTGGCGCTTTCCGGCCTGGCGGCCGCCGCTTGCCTGGCGCGCCGCGGCGGCCGGGCCGCGGACCGGCTCAACGGACGCGCCCTGGGACTGGGCTACCTTCTGCTGACCGCGGGCATCATCCTGGGCGCCGTCTGGGCCAACGAAGCCTGGGGCTCGTACTGGTCCTGGGATCCCAAGGAGACCTGGTCCTTGCTGACCTGGCTGGCCTACACCGGCGCCATCCACATGCGCCGCGCGCGCGGCTGGACCGGACGCCGGCTGGCCTGGCTCTCGGTCCTGGGATTTTCTTGCCTGCTTTTCACCTACTTCGGGGTCAACTTCCTGCTGGGCGGCCTGCACTCCTACGGCCGCTAGGCCGGCGCCCCTCAGTCCTTCTTGGGTTCGAGCAGGGTCGGCGGAATTCCCGGCAAGGCCTTGGGCGCGCGCCAGAAAACGAACCCGGCCAGGAGGTAGAAGAGCCCCAGCCCCGCCAGCAAGGCGGGGTAGGCCGGGTTCATGAGGGCGGCCGCCAAGGACAACAGGCCGTATCCGGCCGAGATCGCGGCGTTGTACAGCGAGCCCTGCACCCCGCCCATGGCGCCGCTTTTGTCCTTGGCCGCGTTGCCGTAGAAGTAGCCCATCAGATAGGAGTAGGCCGGGCCGAAGGCCATGCCGATGGCCAGCAGGCTCAGCATCAGCGCCAGTTGCACCGGGACGAAGGGCAGCAGCGAGGTCCCCCAAACCAGGTAGGGCAGCCAGACGGCCGAAAATCCGACGCCCACGAACTTGACCCAGGCGCGGTTGGAAAGCCGCCGGGACAGGCTGATCAAACCGAAAATGACCATGGCCGCGGCGGCCCCAGCCAGCATGCTGCCCGGGAACAGCCCTGTGGCCGCCCAAACCGCGCCCAGAACGGCGACACCGAACTGTACTAGGCGTTCGGCCGGCACCTTGCCGACCAGGGGCAGGCGCTTCTCCGGCAGCCGGGCCTTGGCCGAGGTGGAGATGAGGTTGCCGAAGAACAGGGCGCCCAGGAGTTGGCCCGTGACCAGGGCCTTGGCCGGCTCGCCCACGAGGAGGGTTGCGATCTTGGGGATGGCCAGGTACTGCAGCGGAAACATCATGATCGCGACGAGGGCCAGCAGCAGCATGGCCCGGAGCATTCGGTTTTTCCAGGTACCGTACTCGGCCTGAACAACCCGGTCCACGGGCCGGCCGGCCCTCCGGGCCGCCTCGATTTGCTCCGCGAGTTCCTTTTCCCGGGGCGAGACCTCGCTGCCCCTGCCGTGCCAGAGGACCTTGAAGCCGTCGGTCGTGGTTATCCAGAAGGTCAGCGCGCCGATAATGGGCATGGTGGTGTTCCAGAGCAGGCAGGCGCCGACGCCCGCCGCGAACACCAGCCCGGAAGCCCAGTTCTTCTTCAGGAAAGCCCCGGCCTCGGCCAATCGGTCCTTGAACGTCGCGGTTCGGCGGCCAAGCTCCATCTCGGCTTGCGCGGTCGCCCTGGCTCGTATCGCGCTGTCGGCCCTTAAGAAGGACAGCTCCGACCAGCGCTCCCAGCGCGCCCGCGGGCCCGCGGGGCTCTGCGTCTCCAGTTCGGCCAATCGCGCCGAGTTTTCCGCGACGGCCCGCCGATTTCCCTCCACTGATGCCTTGAGCTCCCTTTCGCGGGCCGCCAAGGCCCGGCGCGCGGCCGCGATCTCCTCAAGCAATGCCGCCTTGGCCTCGCCCTTGGAGCCGGCCAGCCCCGCCTCCAGCTTCGCGATGCGCGCCTCCATGAAGAGCAGGGCCTTGGGCGCGGGCGAAAGGGAAGGCATCGTGAACCAGATGATGGGAAACACCACCGCGGCATTGACTATGGCGTTGAGCGTGAAGGCGAAGATCGGATCCCACTTGTCCACGACCGAACCTATGCCCAGCAACAGGCTCAGCAGGACCTGAACGGCCAGGTAGTTTATCCAGATCAAATTATTGACGGTCAAAACGTTCTCGGCTCCGGCCAGGCGCTTGACGTAGGCCGACTCGGTGGTCATGATGGAGGAGAGGAGCCAGCCGTTGGCGAAGGAAGCCGCCAACAGGGTGCCGAAGTTGAGCACGCCGAAAGCGGCCGCCGCCGGCAGCAGCAGGCTAAGCAGCACCCGCAGGATGGTATTGAGAGCCATGGCATTGCGCGCCGAAAGGCGGTCGGCGATCAGTCCGTTGAGCGGACCGGTCGCGATGCCGGCCGCCGTGCCTAAAGACATTAGCACGCCGTAGCTCCCCCAGCCCACGATGGGCACCGCTAGGAATGGGAATGCGATGGACGTTATGATGAAGGCCGCTATGGACGCGGTCCGCTGCAGGAAGAGTCCGGCCACGGCCTTCTTGTCCATACCCGATGGTGCCCGCTTGCCGACCGCGGCGAGTATCTCCAGGGAAGCCGCGCGCCCCCGGGAGGGCCAGACCACCACGTCGTCGAGCCGCGGATCGGCCTGCCCGCCCACCGATATGACGGCGCCGCCCGGCGCGCCCTTGGCCAAGCCCATATCGGACACCTTGGTGTCGAAGAACTGGTCGCCCACGGCCACGACCTTGCCGGCCGGGATGGGCCGGGCCGGCAGCAAGCGGTCGGCCCAGGCGAAGGCCTTTCGCGCCCAGCGTCCGGGCAGGCCCAAACGCAGCAGGTCGCGCATCGACTCGAAGGCGCGGCGGTTGCGGCGCAGGGAAGCCATCCCGAGCGACTTGTCCACGCGCGACGCCGTGACGTAAGGCGGGTTCTTGGGATCGGCAGCCGTGCGGGCCACGACCTCGATGTCCACCCCCCGCTTGGCCAGCTCGGCCGAGAAATACGCGGCGGCCGCCTTGACCGTCCCGTCCGGAGTGCCCGCGGGCAGCAGCATCGAGTAGCTGAAGGCGTTCCAGAATTCTTTGCTGCCGTTGAACTCGCCGCGGCCGTAGATCGCGGCGGCGGCCTCGGAGACGGCCTGGATGGCCGTCTTATCGGCCGCGGACAATTCGATCTTGTGCTCGAAAACCAGGGCCGCCTCGCCGGCGCGGTCGAAGAGCAGGCCGCGCGTGCCGCGATTGGACAACACGGCCAGGCGCGCCTTGGCCCCGGGCGCCGCCCGCGCCAGCGAATCCAGGATCGAGACGTCGCGCTCGTTGTGCCGGACGTCGTCGCGATCCGTCAGTACGGCGGTCTCCACGCCGGCGTCCGCGGCCGCCGCGAGCGCGGCGGCCGTCTCTGGGGAGAGGGGCCCGCGGAACGGCTCCAGGGTATCGTCGTAATCGGTGACGTAGAGCTCGGGCTTATCGGCCTCCAAGCGGGCCAGGATATCTTTCTTGTGGCGCTCCGAGATGGGCCGCAGGCTGCGCAGCTCGCCGAACCCGGCGGCCAAGGCGCGCAGGGCCGCGCGATGGACCTCGTAATCCTCGGAGGAGCCCTCGGGATTGGCCGCGGCGACCCTTTCCAGGCCCGTCCGCTCGGCGATCCGCGCCACCGCCGCCTTGCGCTCGGCCAACGGCCGGGAGGAATCCGCCGCGACGGCCTCGAGGTCGGAAAGCCGCGGCGCAGCCAGGGCCGCGGCGCCGGGTTCCGCGGGGTCCGGCGCGGCTTCCGGCGCCAAGCCGGATTCGTCCAGGCCCGCCTTGCCGGAGCCGGCGAACAGGCCGTGCAGGGCCGCGGCCCGCCCCGAATCGGACGGGGCGAGCGCCAGCGCCTCGACGGCGCCGGAAAGCTGAAGGCGGACGGCGGGCGGCTCGGAAGCGGCCGGAGCCTCGATGCGCGCCGGGGCGGGGACCGCGGCCGGCGGGGCCGCGGCGGTCAAGCCGGCGGCGGCGGAAATCACCGCCGGCCGCGGCAGGACCGGCGGCGCGGCCGGCATGCGGCCCGGCGCGGTAACGATCACCCGCGCCGCGGCTTGGTAAGGAGCCAGCCCGGGCGCGAAGGCCAGGGTCAGCAGGCAAAGCAGGACCGCCAGGGCGCGGCCAAGCTTACCCCGATGAATGGTCACTAAAATCATGATACCCCGGCCCGCCGGATAAGTCTTGGGCCTTCGGGGCACGCCCGGCGGGGCAATGGTCCTATTTGCGCGCGATGGAGAGAAGCTGGTTGGCCAGGAACAGTCCGGTCATGACGTAGAGCAGGGGGTGGACCTCCCGGGCCTTGCCCCGCGCGGCCTTGGCCAGTATGAAAAAAGCGAAGCCCGCGGCTATGCCGTTGGCGATGCTGAAGGTGAACGGCATGAGCACCGCCGTGAAGAAGGCCGGGAGGGCCTCCTCCAACTCGTGCCAGCGCACCCGGCCCGCGGCCTCCATCATGAGTATGCCCACCACGATGAGCGCCGGGGCCGTGGCCGCGGCCGGGATCATGAGGGCCAGGGGCGCTAGGAACAGGGCCAGCAAAAACAGCCCGGCCGTGACCACGGAAGCCAGGCCGGTCCGGCCGCCGGCCCCGATGCCGGCCGCGCTTTCTACGTAGGTGGTAACGTTGCTGGTGCCCAGCAGGGCCCCAAAGGAGGTGGCGATCGAGTCCGCGAACAGGGCCCGGTCGAGCTTGGAGGAAAAGCCCGAGCCGCGGCGCAGCGCGGCGGCGTCGGCTTGGTCGAATATGCCGGTCCGGCGGCCGGCGCCCAGCAGGGTCCCCACCGTGTCGAAAGTGTCGGTCAGGCTGAAGGCCAGCATCACCGGCATAAGCTCCTTCCACCTCGACGCGACGCCGGAAAGGTCGAGTTGCAGCAGGGTGGGGC
>JAQUMZ010000241.1 GCA_028717865.1 Elusimicrobiota bacterium
CGGCCCGACGCTATGGGCCACGGGTTGAGGAGAGCAAATGGGGCTGTGCGGCATCCCGGCGGTTTTCGTCCTCGCAAGCGTCTGCGCGGCCGCGGCGCCGCGCGGCGTTCATCTGCGGTTGGGACCGGACGATGCCCGGCCCGAAAAAGTGGCGCCGTATCTCGGTATCGCCGATTCCGTCAGCGTTTACGGCCGGGTTTCGGAGCCCTTCCTGGACTATTGCCGCCGCAACGAGGTGCAGGTTTTCCTGGCCGTCGATCTGTCGACCGCGGACTTGCGCACCTATTCCTGGGCGCAGGAGGCGCAAGGCAGGCTGGTGAGCGCGTGCCGGCAGACCGGCTGCGACGGGCTCGATATCAGCTTCGACCATGCCCAACGCCACTGGCGCGAGAAGTTTCACGGATTGTCGCGCAGCCTGGCGCAGTACGTGCGTTTGCGGGTTTCGCCTCCGAGGCGGGTCATGCGGCATCTGCCTTGGGAGCGCGCCCGAGAAGCGGAGGAATTGCTCGCCGGCTCTCCCGAAGGCGTCCTGCCCGACTATGTGCGCGTCAGCGGCGCAGTCCGGGGCCGGGACTGCGCCCTTGTCCCCGGAGCCTTGGAGTTCTGGCGCCAGCAGGCGGCCGCGCCCTCGCAAGCGGTGCTTGAGTTCGACGGCCGCCGAACCGGACCGTGCCTTAAGGCCGCGGAAGACCTCGGCGCGCGGTTCATCAGCATTTCCGATATCGGCGGTATCGTCGAGCGCGACCGCGCGCGGTTGGAATCATGGAAGCGGCGATGATCGCTCCAGCCCTGGCTTTGACCGCTTTCCTGGCCGCGCCGGCCGGCGCGCAAACGCGGTCCGCGCCCGATCTGCTGCCAATCCCCGCGCGGGTGTCCAGCATGGGCGGAGAATTCCGATTGACGCCGGATTTCAAGGTCGCGCTGGAAGGCCCAGCGCCGGCGCGCCTGCGCAAGGCCCTCGCGCGTTTCCGCCGGCGCCTGAGCGACCGGACGGGGCTGCGCCTGGCCCCGGAAACGGGGCCGCAACCCGCCGCCCTGGCTGTTTCCATCCAACGGACCGGCCGGCTCGTCCTCCATGAAGACGAGACCTACGGCCTGGAAGTCTCGTCTTCAGCCATGCGGCTCTCGGCCCGGACCGACATCGGAGCGATCCGGGGCTTGGAAACCCTGCTCCAGCTTCTGGACGCCGACGCGAACGGCTACTTTTTTTCCGCGGTTCGAATCGAGGATAAGCCGCGTTTCCCCTGGCGCGGGCTCCTCATGGACGTCAGTCGGCACTTCATGCCGGTGGAGGTCCTCAAACGCAACATCGACGGTCTGGCGGCGGTTAAAATGAACGTCCTCCATCTGCATTTGAGCGACTATCAAGGCTTCCGGGTCGAATGCCTAAGCTTTCCCAGGCTCCATGAGCAGGGGTCCGACGGCTGGTATTACACGCAGGAACAGATAAGGGAGATCCTGGCCTATGCCGACGAGCGCGGCGTAAGAGTGGTTCCGGAGTTCGATATCCCCGGTCATTCGACCAGCTGGTTCGTCGGCTATCCCGAGCTGGCCAGCACGCCGGGGCCTTATCGCGTCGAGCGCCGGTATGGAGTGTTCAGTTCCGCCTTCAATCCCGCGGCGCAGTCCACCTACGCTTTTCTGGACAAGTTCTTCGCGGAGATGGCGGTCCTCTTCCCGGACGACTATGTGCATATCGGCGGCGACGAGGTCGATGGCGCCGACTGGGAGGCGAATCCCGGGATACGGAAGTTCATGAAGGATAACGCGATCGCCGATACCCACGAGCTTCAGGCGTATTTCAACCAGCGCCTGCTCGCGATCCTGGGGAAATACGGCAAGAAGATGATCGGCTGGGACGAGATATTGAGGCCGGATATGCCCAAGAGCATCGTCATCCAGTCCTGGCAGGGCAGACAGCGGCTGGCGGAATCGGCGAAAAACGGGTTCATGGGGATACTGTCGGCCGATTACTATATCGACATCTATAAATCCGCCGGTTTCCATTATCTCAACGATCCCTTGGATAAAGAGTCGAGTTTGAGCGAAGAGGAGCGCGCGCGGGTCTTGGGCGGTGAAGCCACGATGTGGTCGGAGTTCGTCACGCCGGAAAACATCGATGCCCGCGTCTGGCCGCGCACCGCGGCCATCGCCGAGAGGCTCTGGTCCCCCGCGCAGGTCGATGACCTCGACGACATGTACCGGAGGCTGGCCAAGGCCAGCCTCCGGTTGGAGGAACTGGGCCTGACCCATATTAAGAACTACGACATGATGCTGCGCCGATTGGCCGGCGGCCCCGACACCGCGGCCGTCAAGACCCTGGCCGACGTGCTGGAGCCGGTCAAGGATTGGTGGCGCTTTTCCAGAGAGACGCCCTACCAGACCGGATCCCCTTATACCCGCCTGGTCGACGCCGTCGCCGCCGAGTCGGAAGTCGCCCGGTCATTCGCCAAGCTCGTGGACGAATTCCTGGCCGACCGCAAGACCGGAGCGCAGGAGATAAGGGCCCGGCTGATCCAATGGTCGATGAACGACGCGCGGTTCCAGCCCATCGCGCGGCGCAGCCCCATCCTGCGTGAGGCCCTGCCGCTCTCGGCCAACCTCTCCGGCTTGGCCCGGGCCGGTTTGCGAAGTCTTGATCATATCCCGGGCGGCGGCATGGACAAGGCCTTGACGCGGGAGCTTATGGGCTTGGTCGACGAGGCTCGGACCGATTACGGCGGCGCTCAACTCGCCGTGACGGTCTCCGTGCAGAAGCTCGTCGAAGCCGCGGCGCGCCAGCCTTAGAGCCTGGCCCAGTACCTGTTTAGGACCGCGACCCTCGGTGGCATCTCAAGAACCGGGCTGGGAAGCAGGTGCTGGGTCGGCTCTTAGGCCGGATTGGTCTCGCCGTCTTTCACCGATTCCTCGCCTAGGACCTTCCAGCCGCGGCGGCTGAGGTCCCAATAGACCACGCCGGCGGCGGCGGCGGCCACGGCCAGGAAGGCCAGACCCAGGCCGGTCTGTCCAAAGATGATCTTGCCCACGCCGAAGAGGGTCATGTAGATCATCGCGCAACCGGCGGCGGCGTCGAGCAGATTGTTGAGTCCGTCGCGCCGGGGGCTGATTTCCGGGGCCGCCTGGGCGATGGGGCCCCATAGGGCCGGGCTGGGGCGAACTTTCCTATAAAAGGCCAGAAGCTTGGCCTGGTCCTCGGGGGCGGTGCCGAACGTGGCCAGCAGCCAGACGGCGCTGGACACCCCCACGGTTATCAGCATTGAGACGGCGAATTGGCGCGGATCGTCGGTATTGTATTTGAATCCGTACATCAGAACCAGGGATGTGGCGAAGGATGCCGCCATGGCCGAGACCTCGCTCCAGGCGTTTATGCGCCACCAGAACCAGCGCATTATGAAGACGCTGCCCGTGCCCGCGCCCAGGGCCATCAACAGCTTCCAGGCCCCGGAGATCGATGTCTGGTAGTAAGTGACGATCGAGGAGGCGACCATCAAGAACAGGGTGGCGGCTTGGGAGATGCGCACGTAATGGCCTTCCGGCTTATGCCGGGCCAGGAAGCGGCGGTAGAAGTCGTTGACCAGGTAGGAGGCTCCCCAGTTGAGTTGGGTGGCCACGGTCGACATATAGGCCGCGGCGAATGCCGCGATCATGATCCCGCGCAGGGCCGGGGGAAAAACCGCGGGGTCGACGATGGTCTTGATGAAGCCGGATTCCTTGTCCGCCAGCGTCGGGTAGAGGACCAGCGAAGCTAGGGCGGTGAGTATCCAGGGCCAGGGTCGGACCGCGTAGTGGGCAATGCTGAACCACAGCGTGGCCAGCAGGGAATGCTTCTCGTCCCGGGCGCAGAAGATGCGCTGGGCGATGTAGCCGCCGCCGCCGGGTTCCGCCCCCGGGTACCACGTCGCCCACCAGTTGACGGCCAGATAGACGAAGAAAGTGATCATGGGCATCCAGGCCGAACCGATGTCCGGGGTAAAGGAAAGGATGGACCCGCCGCCCTTGGCCGCGCTCAAGGCCGCAAGCTTTGCGGTCATGGCCTCCATGCCGCCCGCCGCCTTGACCGCGTAATAGGCCAGTATTATCACCATGCTCATCTTGAGCACGAATTGGAACAGATCGGTCACCAGCACGCCCCAAAGGCCCGAGAGCGTCGAGATGGCCGCGGTCAGAAGCATGATGCCGAAGACCACGCCCAGAGCCTGCAGCTTGGGGCTCAGGACGACGCCCAGCACCGCCGTCTCCGGGAAGGGGAAGATCATCATGAGTATCTTGACCATGGCGAGGTTCACCCAGCCCAGGATGATGCAATTGATGGGCAGGCCGAGGTAGAGGGCCCTAAACCCCCGCAAGAAGGCCGCGGGCGCGCCGCCGTAGCGAATCTCGGCGAACTCCACGTCGGTCAGGACCCCGGAGCGGCGCCAGAGCCGCGCGAAGAAAAAAACCGTGAGCATGCTGCTCATGAGCATGTTCCACCATAGCCAGTTGCCGGCGATGCCGTAGAGGGCCACCAGGCCGGTAACGGCCAAGGGCGTATCCGCCGCGAAGGTGGTGGCCACCATGCTGGTGCCCGCCAGCCACCAGGACACATTGCGGCCGCCAGCGAAGAACTCCTCGGTTGACTTGGTCGCGCGCCTGCGGTAGTAGAGGCCGATGCCCAGGTTGGCGAGAAAATATCCCGCGATTACGGCCCAGTCCAGGAAGCTCAGTTGCATGATCGGTCCCTCCGGCGGCCATTATGCCACATTTGCGCGCCGGCCCCCATAAAATCAGGAGGCGGCCGGCGCGTGACGCCGGCCGCCTCGGGTCAGTGGAGGACGCACGCGGTCGCGGCTT
>JAQUMZ010000242.1 GCA_028717865.1 Elusimicrobiota bacterium
TGCGGGCGCCTCCGATATGGAGGTAGCCCGTGGGCGAGGGGGCGAAGCGGGTGCGGATCGCGGGATTTTGGTTCATATTCGGGAACTCTCCAATAATTCCTGGGCGTGCCTGCGGCTGGCCTCGGTGAGGGCCCGGCCGCCCAGGAGGCGGGCCACCGCCTCCAGACGTCCCTCGCCCTCCAAACGCTCGACCCGGACCAGGGTGCGGCCCGCGCGGACCGCCTTGGAGACGTGGAGGTGCACCGGGGCGAAGCACGCCACCTGGGCCAGATGGGTGACGCAAAGGATCTGGTGCCGGCGGCTCAGGTCGGCCAGCCGCCGGCCCACGCAGCGGGCCACGGCGCCGCCGACCCCGGCGTCGACCTCGTCGAAGACCAGGATCGACGCGCCCCCGGCCCCGGCAAAGACCGTCTTGAGGGCGAGCATGACGCGCGAAAGCTCCCCCCCCGAGGCGATGGCGCGCAGGGGCTTGAGCGGCTCTCCGGGATTGGGCGCCAGCAGGAGTTCCACGGAGTCGCAGCCGCCGGGACCGGGGTTCTCGTCGTCCGATTCGACGCTTACGTCCAGGCGCGCGTTGGGCATGCCCAGTTCCCGGAGTTCCCCGAGCAAGGCGGCGGAAAGCTTGCCGGCCGCGGCCGTGCGCTGTTTGTGCAGCCTGGCGCAGGCCGATTGCAGGGCGTCGCGAGCGACGGTCTGGCGCCGTTCCAGTTCGGCCAGGCGCTGCTCGGAGTTCTCCAGGCAGTCCAGCTCCTCGGCCAGCCGGGCGCGCTTGTCGACGAGCTCGGCGACGGTGGCGCCGTAGCGCCGCTTGAGCCGGGCCAAGGCCTCGAGCCGCTGCTGCAAGGCGTCCAGGCGGGCCGGATCGGCCTCCATGCGCTCGCGCAAGGCCCCGGCGCCGCGGGCGGCCTCCTCCACCGCCGCGGCCGCCCCCCGCAGCCCCTCGCACGCCGAGCCCAGCGCGGGGTCGAAGCGCGCCAGTTCCTCCAACGAGCGCAGGGCCTTCTGCAGCGCCCCCAAAGCCGCCCCTTCCCCGGCGTAAAGCAGGCCGTAGGCCGATTCGGCCAGCCCGCGGACGCGGTCGGAGTTCTTGAGCAGGGGCAGCTCGGCCTCCAGCTCCGCCTCCTCGCCCGGACGCAAGCGGGCCGCGTCGAGCTCCTCGACCTGAAGGCGGGCCAGCTCGACGCGCTTGGCGCGCTCCGCGTCCGACATGCGGGCGGCCTCGAGTTGGCCCGCGGCTTGCGTCCAGCCGCGATGCAGCTCCGCGGTCCGGGCGCGCTGCTCCCCCAAGCCGGCGAAAGCGTCCAGGGCGTCGAGCTGGGCGCCGGGCCGCAGCAGGGTCTGGTGCTCGTGTTGGCCGTGGAAATCGACCAGGTCCCGACCGAAAGCGGCCAGTTCCGCCGTGGTCGCCGGGCGGCCGTCCACGGCGGAGCGGCTCTTGCCCGAGGCGTCGAGCTCCCGGCGCAGGGTCACGGCCCGGGCTCCCGCCGCGAAGACGCCCTCCACGCGCAGCCTGGCCGCGCCCTGGCGCAGCCAGGTCGTGGAGGCCCGCGCGCCCAGGAGGAAGCCCAGGGCCTCGATCAGGATGGATTTGCCCGCCCCGGTCTCGCCCGTGAAAACGTTCAGGCCCGGCCCCAGTTCGAGATCGAGCTCGGAGACGACCGCGAAATCCCGGATGGACAGGGACTTGAGCATGGCGGATCAGGTGGAGGCCCAGCGCAGTTTCTCGCGCAGGACCTGGTAATACGAATAGCCGCGGTCGAGCACCAGGCGCAAAGGCTTGTCGTAGCGGCGCGCCCGGACCTCGTCGCCCATGCGCAACGGGCAGTCGATCTGGCCGTCCAGGGAAACCAGGACCTGCGCCGCCTCGCCGGGATGCCGGGCCGAGAGCTGGACCGCGAAGGTGTGGCCGGCGGATACGATCAAGGGCCTCTGGGTCAGGGTATGCGGGCAGATGGGCGCGATGAGCAGGACGTCGAGGCGGGGATCCACGATGGGGCCCGAGGCCGCCAAGGCGTAGGCCGTGGAGCCCGTCGGCGTGGAAACGATGAGGCCGTCGCCGAAGTAATCGGCCACGAAGCGCGAGCCCGAGCGGACCCTGAGCAGTATGGCGCGGGCCTGCTTTCCGCAGCGGATGACGCAATCGTTGAGCGCCAGGCGCGGCCCGAAGCAAAGCCGGCCGCGGCGGCGGACCTCCACGGAGATCATCCGGCGCTCCTCTATGAGGAAACGCCCGCTGAGGAGGTTCCGGTAGCCGCGCCGGAAGCCGGGCAGATCGGTCCCCGAAAGGAAACCCAGATGCCCCGTGTTTATGCCGAGCAGGGGAACCGAATGGGGCGCCAGGAGGCGCGCCGCCCGCAGCATGGTGCCGTCGCCGCCCAGGGCCACCGCCAGATCCGCCTGAATCAGCGCGCCACCGTCCCGCGGGTCCGCGCAAATCGAGACGCGCACGCCGCCGCGGCGCAAGATGGAAACGACCTGTCCCATCATGCGCCGGGCCTCGGGCTTGGTGCGGTTGCAGAATACGATCGCGGAGCGGATCGGCTGGCTGGTTTTGGAGAGCATGGCCCCTACCGGACCTCGGCCCGGCGCCCGTCGGTCGTCACCTCGACGGCCCCGAGCTTCAAGCGTCCGGGAATTATACTATATTGGGCCTCGCCCCTCAGGACCCGCGGCCCGTCGGCGCCCCCGAACTCGAAGCAAACCGCCCCGCGGCACAGGCGCAGGGGCGCCGCGACGCGGTCCACGGCCGCGAAAGAAACCTTGCCGCGCAGGCGCAGCCAGGCGCGCCTGGGCAGAGGCGCGGTCAAAACCACGCGGTCGACGCGGCGCACCCCCCGGCTGCGCAAGGCGCTCGCGACCGCGGCGATCCGGGTCCCCGGACCGATCAGCCAGCGGCTGCCGTCCGAAAAGCTGGCCAGCGCCGGATAGGCCGGCGGCAGGCGCAGAAGCACTACGCTCAAGGCCGGCCGGCGCAGGCGCTCGAGCGCCGCCTGGCCGCCCAGCAGGGCGAGGCTCGCCGCGGCCAGGACCAGGGCGGGCTTCCAGCGGGGCAGGATCAGCAGGCCGGCGGCCGAGCCGTAGTACGCGGCGATCTGCGCGCCGCTCATCGGGCAAAGGTCCGCGGCGGCGCCGGGCAGATCGGCGAAGGCGCGGCAGACGGCGACAAAACCCCGCGCCAACTGCCCCAAGGCCGCCCCCAGCCAGGGATCCGCGGCCGTCGTGACCAGGCCCGCCAGCCAGGCGGCGAAGCCCGCCGACATCAGGAAACCCGAGGCGGGAACCAGGAGCAGGTTGGCCAGGGCGCCGACGAGAGAGCCGCGGCCGAAGGTATTGGCGAAGATCGGCCAGAGCATCGCCTGCACGATGAGGCTGACCGCGCAGACTCCCGCCAGGCCGCGCAAGCGCCGGGGCAGGCCCGACAGCGCGCGCTGGATCGCGGGCATGGCGACGACGAGGCCGCCGACCGCGGCGTAGGTCATTTGAAAACCCGCCGAAAAAAGTTCGCGCGGGTCCCAAAGCAGGGTCAGCCACGCGGCCAGGACCAGGGCCTGGAAAGTCCCGGAATCCCGGCCCCAAAGCCGGCATAGCCCCAGGGCCGCGCCGGCCCAAAGGGCGCGGGTGTAGGGCGCCTCGGCGCCCACCATCAGGGTGTAGAATCCGCCTACGCAGGCGGCCGCCGCCCAGCGCGGCCGCGGACCCAGCCGGCCGGCCAGCCACCAGGCGGCCAGCATGACGAACGCGACCTTGGCCCCCGAGGGGACCAGCAGGTGTATGGCGCCGGCGTCCTGGACGGCCCGGTTCCAGTCCCGGCGCAGCGGGCCCTTGAAGCCCAGGGTCAGTCCGGCGAAGACGCGCGCCTCGTCGGGAGGCAGGACGCGCCGGAAGAAAGATTCGATGGATTGGCGCGCGGACTCGGCCGCGGCCTTCAGCCGCCAAGCCGCGGGCGGCGCGGCGACGATCCGGGCGCGATCCGCCCGCAGGATCCAAGAGATGCCGCGGGCGTTCAGGAACCTCTTTTCATCGAACTCGCCGGGATTGCGGGCCGGCCGCGGCAAGCGCAGGCGCCCCTCCAATTCCACCTCCTGGCCCGGCCGCAAGCCGGCGTCCGCCCCGGACTTCGGAAGATAAGCCAGCACCTTCTGGCGGAAGGGCCGGCCGCGCAGGCTGCGCGCCGCGATGACGAATTTTTTGCCGCGATTATCGTCCTTGGCGGGAGAAACGACGCGGCCGCGGATGCCGCAGGCGGCCAGGCCCCGGAAGCGCAGAAGTTCCTCCGGCGGATCGACCCGGAAAAATCCCCGCCGTTCCAAAAGGATAATGGCGCCGATATAGGCGAGCAGCAGCAGGAAGAGCGGACGCCGCAGGTTGGAGAGGGGCATGTCTCCTTAGAATACGAACGACCCGGACCGAAAGTTCCCTCGCGGAATGGTTGCACCGCGGTGGCCTGCGCGCCGTAATCCAAGCGCGGCGCGTCGTCCAGCGCCGCGCAACCGGCGCCCCATACGAGGGGGCGCCGGTTCCGTTGGGGTGGCCCTTTCGTCCTTTGGCCACCATGCACGGGCGCCACCCACGTGGATAACGATACAGCGCTCATCCCCCGACGGAACAGCCGGCCCCCGCGGGGGGCTGGCTGGATTCGCGATGCTTCGCATAGCGAATGGTTGCACCGCGGTGGCTTGCGCGCCGTAATCCAAGCGCGGCGCGTCGTCCAGCGCCGCGCACTCATTAGAGGTTCTTGTGTCAAGGCACAAAAATAGACGACCACAGGTCGTGGCTTCCATTGGTTTTGCTGCTCTGCTGTTGAAGGCTCATCCGCTCCCAAGTTC
>JAQUMZ010000243.1:0-2376 GCA_028717865.1 Elusimicrobiota bacterium
GAAAAATCGCTCAGCGCAACTCCCTCGGCCCGGGCAGCTTGGCCTCGTTCCACCCCCCGCCGAGCGCCTCGACGAGGCGCACCGCGGCCGCGACTTGCTGCAGCCTAAAAGCCAGCGCGGTCTGTTGGAGCGAGATAAGCGAAACCTCCGTGGCCAGGACGTCCAGGTAGGACGTCAGGCCCGCCTGGTAGCGCGCCGCGGCCTCGGTGAGATCCCTTGCCCCGGCCGCCACCGCCTCATCCTGCCGCTGCGCGTCCGCCGAGGATATGCGCACCGAGGCCAGGGCGTCCTCCACCTGCTGGAAAGCCATCAGCACGGTTTGCCGGTAGTTGGCCGAAGCCTGCTCGTGCAGCGCCCGGTATTGGCGCACCGCCGCGCGTTTTGCGCCGGCCTCGAAGACCGTCTGGGCGGCGTTCGCGCCCAGGCTCCAGAATCGGCTGGGCAGGCTCATCCAGTCCGCCGCCGAGAAGCTCTCCAGGCCGGCCGAGGCGCTCAAAGTCAGGCTCGGGAAGTAAGCGGCTCGGGCCACGCCGATGAGCGCGTTGGCCTGGGCCACTGCGCGCTCCGCGGAGGCGATGTCGGGCCGCCGCTGCAGGAGCTCGGAGGGCACTCCCACCGGGAGCGCCGGGTTCGGCGGCCGGAAAGGCTCGGGCGGAAGCGCAAACGAGGACGCGGGCCGCCCGAGCAGGGTCGCGATCGCGTGCTCGTACTGCGCGCGCAGCAGGCCGGCGTTGACCGCCTGGGCCCGGGCCGCGCCCAACTGGGCCTGGGCCTGCGCCACAACCTGGTCCGAGACCAGGCCGGCGGCGCTCAGGACCTGGTTCAGGGATACCGTCTCCTCGTAGGCGCGCGCCGCCGCTTCCAGCAGCGAGATCAGCTCGTCCTGGGCGCGCAGCTCGTAGTAGTCCACGGCCAATTCCGCCTGGACGGTCAGCCGGACGTTTTCCAGGTCGGCCGCGCCGGCCTGGGCGGCGAAGACCCCGGCCGCGACCGCGTTGCGCGCCTTGCCCCAGAAGTCCGGCTGCCAGGAGGCGTCGAAGGACAGCGAGTACTCCGTGAAGGAGTGGTTGGCCGCCAAACCGATGGGCGTGGCGCTGACCCGGGCGCGGGTCGCGCCCGCCGAGGCGGCCGCGGCCGGATAATACTGGGCGCGGGCCTGCTTGACCGCGGCGCGCGCGGCCAGGAAGGCCGCGGCCGCGGCCACGACGCTTTGGTTGGAGACGCCGGCCTGGTCCTCAAGCTCGTTGAGCCGCGGGTCTGCTAACGCCTCCCACCACTTGCCCCGGGCCTCGCCGTCGGCCGGCCGCGCCGCCTGCCAAAGGGTCCCATCGGGAGAAAGCTCCTTGTAGACGGGGGCGGCCTCCACGGCCGGCCTATGGTAGCGCGGGGCCAGGTTGCAGCCCGCGGCCAGGACCGCGGTCAGGACCGCGGCCGCGGCCAGGGGCCTACTGGCCGATGTAGACATCGACCAGCTCTCCCGGGTAGATGTTGACGTTGCTGGGCTTGGCGAACCTGAACAGCACGGGCAGCACCCGCACGTCCACGCGCTCCAGCCTCTGGTCGGAGAGCTCGATCTTAGGGGAGATGAAGGGCTGGACGCGCAAGAATTGCAGCGGGATGCGCAGACCCGACCCGCGCAAGGCCAGTTGGGCCTTGATCGCGTGGGGCGCGGGCAGCCTGTCCACGAGTATCTCGTCTACGAAGCAGCGCACCTGCAGATCCGCCTGGGGGGCGCCCAGCACGAGGACCGGCTCGTAGCCCTGCGTGTAGGTGTCGTAGACCCCCTGCGGGGACACGTAGCTTCCGGCCGCGGCGTTGAGCGCCAGGACGACGGCCGGCGCGTGCGCGGCCAAGGTATATTTGGCGAGCAGCGCGCGGGCGGCCTGGTAGTCGGCGCGCGCGGCCGCGGCGGAACTGCGCGCGCTGTCGAGCGCGTCGCGGCTGACCGACCTGGGGTCCAGGGCATGGGCCTTCTCCTGCTTGGCCAGCGCGTCCTCGGCGCTGCGCATGGCGGCCAGGGCCGATTGGGCCTGGGCGCGCGGGACCGAATCGTCGAGCCTCAGCAGTACCGCGCCCGGCTCGACCCGCTCCCCCTCCAGTACCGCCACGCTCTCCACCACCCCACCCACCTCGGGAAAGACGTTCAGATTGGCGCCGCTGGGCTGGGCGCTTTCGATGATGCCCTCGGAGTATATCCCGTTCGGGTAGGGGTTCTCGGCCGGCTTGAAGGCGGGCGGCAGCGCGGGGTTCTTGCCGGACATGAAATAGGCCGCGGCCAGGCCGGCCAGGAAGCCCAGGCCGGCG
Organism: Elusimicrobiota bacterium; assembly: GCA_028717865.1. Lineage (GTDB taxonomy): Bacteria > Elusimicrobiota > Elusimicrobia > UBA1565 > UBA9628 > UBA9628. Next base: position 2,305 of record JAQUMZ010000243.1, read on the forward strand.
AGGCCGAAAATGACCCTGTGCCTCACGACGGCACCGCCAGCCTGCCGGTCAGCCGCCCATCCTCCATGGTCC
>JAQUMZ010000243.1:2386-4816 GCA_028717865.1 Elusimicrobiota bacterium
AGGATGCGGTCGGCGAACTCGTATATGCGGCTGTCGTGGGTGACCACGATGATGCAGCGCTTGTCGTTGAGGACGCGCTCCTTGACGAAGCGTACGACCGCGCGGCCCGTCTCGCCGTCCAGCGAGGCCGTGGGCTCGTCCATGACCAGCAAGTCGGGTTGGGAGGCGATCGCGCGCGCGATGGCCACGCGCTGCTGCTCGCCGCCGCTGAGCTTTACGGGGGCCAGCGCGGCGCGCTGGCGCAGCCCCACCACTTCCAGCCAGGTCATGGCCGCGGCGACGGCTTCGTCCCAGTCCCGGCGCTTGAGTATGAGCGGGATGGCCACGTTCTCGGCCGTGCTCAGCCTGGGAAACAAGTGATAGTCTTGGAAGACGAAGCCGATCTTCTCCAGCCGGAAGGCGGCCAGCGCGTCCGGATCGAGCGTCCAGATGTCGGAGCCCTCCACCAGGACCGAGCCCGAGTCCGGGCGCAATATGCCCGACAGCACGCTAAGCAGCGTGGTCTTGCCGCTGCCCGAGGGCCCCACGATGTAAACCATTTCTCCGAAAGCGGCCTCCAGGTCCACGCCGCGCAGGGCCGAGACCTTCGCCGCCCCCTCGCCGAAGCCCTTGACCAAGCCGCGCGCCTCGATCGCCGGACCCGGCATATCAGCTCCGGAAGATGTCGAACGGCTCGATGCGCAGCACGCGGCGCACGCCCACGTAGCTGGAAACCGCGGCGATGACCAGGACCATCACGAAGGCCAGGGCGAGATTGAAGTACGTGATCACGGACACGTAGCTGGGCAGCCTGAGCTTGGCCAGGAGGATGAGCGCCGTGCACAGGCCCACGCCCAGGCCGTAGCCGGTCAGGCAGGTGAAGCCCGCCTGGAAGAGGATCATCCGTATCAAGACGCGGTTCGTGGCGCCGATGGCCTTGAGCGCGCCGAACTTCTCCAGGTTTTCGATGATGAAGGTGTAGAAGGTCTGCCCCGATATGGAGAGGCCCACCAGGAAGCTGATCACGGTCATAATCAGGATGTTGGTGCCGATGCCGGTGCGGTACTTGTAGAATGCCGAGATGCTGCGCACGAACTCCCTGCTGGTCATGGCCCGGTAGCCTAGGGCCGCCACGGCGCGCTTGATTGCCGGTATGTCCCGGCTGGTCTTGGGCTCGACCAGGACGTAGGATATCGTGAAGCGCGGATTGGGGATGTACTGCAGCGCGCGGCTGTAGGTCGTATAAAGCGTCGGTATGCCGAAGAGCCCGGAGCTGACCACCTCCGCGATGCCGGTTATGCGCACCCGATGGTCGTTGAGCTGGAGTTCCGAGCCGACGCGGGGGTTTCCCAGCTTGGCGAATTCGGAATCCTTGACCGCGAGGAAGGCGCTCTCGGCGTAGATGTCCTCGATCTTGCCCGCCAGCAGCCGCGGCCGGCCCACCAGGGTCGAGTCGTCCAGGCCCACGACGGTCGCGGGCTGGAAGACCCCGCCCGGGAGCTTGAGCAGGGCCGTGCCCGAGTAGAGCGGGACCGCGTATTTGACCCCCGGGATGCTGCGCACGGCGTCGAGCACGTAGTCCGGCATGCCGATCGAGTTGGCCACGGTTTGGACCGAGGGGTCCATGACCCAGACGCCGGCGCCGATGTTGTGCACCGTGGCCGAGGAGTGATCGAGCACGCCCGCGAACACCGAGGTCATCTCGACCATGAGGAACACCGCGAAGGATATCCCCACGATCAGGGCCGTGAACTTGGTCCTGTCGTTGACCAGCAGCTGGTAGGCGAGCCTGAGCGTTCCGTTCATGGGTCGGCCGGGCGCGACTAGGCATCCTAGCGCGCCCTAGGCCGGCTGGCCAGAGACCTTCGGGACGGAGAGGCGGCCGATAGGGAGCCGGCTAAAAATCGGCGCGCCGCGACGAGTCGCGGCGCGCCGTGAAGCTAACGCGTCTAAGCCGGCGTGGCCTTAGTGCGCGTGGGCTCCCAGGATCATCATCGCCATGTTGAGCGAATAGCCCAGGCAGCATTCCACCTGGATGCGATAGCGGACGGTTTTCCCCGCGATCACGGCCTCGAAGGTGGGGTTCTTGTAGTGTGCGCCCACCATGCCCTCGTTCTCGACCATCGTAACGGATACGACTTCCTTGCCGATCTGCAGGTTGAAGGTCGGCTTGGGGGCGCCGGGCACCATGCCCTTGGCGAACACCGGCGTGGCGCGCTCGGCGGTACCGTCGACGCTCTTGATCACGCCGCCGTAGGAGCCGTCCTCCTGCTTCTTGAACTGGGTCTCGATGAGTTGGCCGTATTTCCTAAGCAGCAGCCGGGCGCCCTTCCCCTCGTCGAAGAAGCCGAAGGCTACGGCGCCGTTGATCGCCCCGCCGAAGGCGTGGTCGCCCACCGACATTTCGATGTCGGTCCCGGTTATCTTCCCCAGGTCGTGGCCCGGCTCGAC
>JAQUMZ010000244.1 GCA_028717865.1 Elusimicrobiota bacterium
TCTCAGGCGCAGGTCCTCGGCGCGCTCCCGGACGGCCCGGAATTCGCGCTCCAGGGGCAGCAGGCGGCGGAACACGAAGATCCAGTAGGCCGCGAAGCCCCCCGCCAGACCGGCCAGCAGCGGCGCTATCCAGCCGATCATGCGCGCCCCGCGGCGAGCATGTCCAGGTGCGCGGCCAGGAAAGGCCGCGTCGCGGCCGCCTCGTTGAAGGGTATCCAACCCATGGCCGCGCCCCCGTCCTCGAGGACATGGCGGACGGCGTGCGCGAACTCCCCCACGCGGCCCGCCAGCCGCGATTCTCCCGCCGGTCCGAGGACCAGGGCGCGACGCGCGGCGCAGCGGCGGCACGCCTCTCCGATCTGGAAGGGAACGAAAGGCTGATCGGGATCGTAGGACTCCCGCAGCACGCAGCGGAACGACCCATTGACCCCGAATTGGGCGGCGACGCGATGGAAGCTCGCGAGCGTCCAGGCCGCCATGCCTTCCTGCCCCTTGGGAAAGAAGACGGCCAGGGCGCCGGCCCCCGCCCCCGGGATGGGCGGCTGGAAACTCCGCGCCGACTCGAGCTCGGCCGGGGTCGGCAGTTCGCCCGGGGCGAGCCGAGCCCCCGGGGCCATGAGATGCGCGTAAATCTCGTTCTGGACGGGACTGCGTCCGGCCGCCTGGTATATCCTGGCCAAAGCGCCCCAGCGGGCGGCGATGCGCGGAAACTTCCCGTAATTGGCGCCGAGCTCCTCCACGAGCTTCTTGACCAGCTCGGGCTCGACTACGGCCCCTTGGCGCGCGAGGGCGGCGCCGATAAGCTCGGCCCGGATGGTCGAGTTGGGCAGCTTCATGTCCACGGCCCAGCCCTTGGACAGGGATATCTTGAGCGCCTCCTCTATGAAGCCCAGGGCCCGGGGCGGGTAGACCGAGGCCATCACCACCTGCGCGTTCCTGGAGAAACACGCCTGCAGTATCCGTCCCAAGACCCCTTGGTTGCCCTCCGAAATGGCGAGCAGATGCGCGTCGTCTATGAGCAGGGCCTTGGCTTGCCCCATGAAAGCCTCGAACTCGCCGGTCTTGCCCTGCGCCGCGGCGCGGTTGGCCGCCAAGGCCAGGCCGGAACCCGAGGTCAGGACCGCCTCCCCCAGGGATTGCCCCAGGGCCCCGGCGACGGCGTGCAGGACATGGCTCTTGCCGCCCCCGGGCCCGCCGAAAACGAAGAAAGGATTGTACATCGTCCCCGGCGAGCCGATGACCGAGGTGGCCGCCGCGTGGGCGAAGCGGTTGAAGGCGCCGACCAGCAGGCTGTCCAGGTCGCGCTTGGGATCGATGGGACGGCGCAGGCCGAAAGACGGCGCGGCGGGGTCCTCGGCCGCGGGCTGCGGCGCCGGGGCGGGCGCGGGCTCCGCGGCCGCGGGCGGACCCGCCGGCTCCGGGGCGGGAGTCGGCGCGGGCGTCGGTTCGGGAGCCGAAACCGCTTCCGGAACGGGGGCCGGCGCCGGCTCCGAAGCGGAGGGGGGCGGCGTGGCCGGCGGCGCGGGTTCCGGTTCCGAGGCGGCCGCCGGCGCGAGCGGCTCCGGGATCGTCAACGCGGGGACATCCGCGGTCAAGGGCTCCTTCTCGGGGGCGACGGACGTCCGGTCGGCGCAGGCGCCGGGAGCGGCCTCGTCCAGATACTTAAAAACCCGCTCCCGGCCCGGCTGCGTCAGGCCGTGCAAATGCATCCTGAAGTTGAAACCTTCCGGATGCCGTATCTTCATGGGGCGGCCGCACATGGAACCGAACTTCTTGATCAGCGGGGTCAGGCTCTTCATGTCCCCTTGGACGAAAAGGGCGTAGCGGTCCGAATCATGCGGGCCGGGATCGGGGCGCAGGGACCATTTATGCATTCTGGAGCTCCGCCGCGGCTACTCGGAAGGCAGCAGCATCATGTCCACGATGATGTCCACCGCCACCGCCTTCTTCGCGGCGTCCGCGGCGGCCACGCCGCGAAACATCAGGCCGGCCGAGCCCAAGGCCTCGGTCAGCTGGCTCAGCTTGGCCTCGGGGAGCCCCTCCAGCAGGCCGAGAACGGCCACCGGCTTGGCGGCGGCGACAAGAGCCAGCACCTGCGCCGTCTCGCAGGAAGCGGTCACGGGTTGGCACAGGACCCGGCGCAGGAACAACGGCTTTTTCGAAACGGTTTGCGCGGTTTGGTCGAGCAGCCGGATGAAAGGATCCCGCAAAGCCGCGTGCTTCGTCAGGTAAATCAGCGCCACGCGCCGGACCTGGTCCTTGCCGGTATTGGCCGGCACGGGGATCTCGGGCAGAGGGTCCGCCTGGGGCAAACCGCCGGCGGCGGGCGCGGCGGCAGGGCGAGACTTCTCCTTCTCCGGAGCCGGGCCCGGAACCGGCGCGGGCGCCAAGGCGGCGGGGCCCTCGGCCGTGAACCGCACCGGCGGCGCCGTCAGCTCCAATGGCGGCCTTTCCACGAAAGCCGCGGGCTTGGGCGGCGGCTTCGGAGCCGGTTTCTTCTCCGGAGGCTTGCTCACGGCCTTGGTTCCCAGCTCAAGGGACAAATTTTCGGAAGCGGGCTGGGGCGGAGGCGAAACGGAATCCAGCGGGGAGATGAATTCGAGCGGAGCGGGCTTGGGCGGCTCGGCCGCGGCAGGAAGCACCGCCGGCTGCGCGGGAGGGGCCGCCGCGGGCTTGAACGGCTGGACCGGCACGGGTTTGGGCGGCTCGGCCGCCGCGGGCTTGGACGGCTGGATCGGCGCGGGTTTGGACGGCTCGGCCGCCGCTGGTTTGGGCGGCTCGGCCGCCGCGGGCTTGGACGGCTGGACCGGCGCGGGGTTGGGCGGCTGGACCGGAGCGGAGACCTTGGAAGCGGCGGCCGCGGCCGGCTCCCCGCCCAAATCGGAAAGGATGGCATCGAGATCCGAAAGGATGCCGTCCACTTCCCGGTCTGGCGTTTCCTCGGACATGGGCGGACGCCGGTCAGCTCTCCACGCCGGTGGAAAGGCCCTGGAGCTTGAGCGCCACGTCCTGCGGACTGGTAGAATTATCGAGGACGGTTTTCTCTTCGATCTTGCCCTCGCGGCGCAGACGCAGCAGGTCCTGGTCGAAGGAGTGCATGCCGTAGTAGGCGCCGCCCTCGATGACCTTGTAAATCTCCGCGGATTTGCCCTCCAGGAGATGGGACCGGACGATATTGTTGCCGACGAGGATCTCGGAGGCCGGATAGCGGCTCTTGCCGTCCACGGACGAGACCAGCCGCTGGGCGATGACGCCGCGCAGGGTGTTGGCCAGCTGCTGGCGGACCTGGCTGTGCTGGTGGGCGGGATGGGCGTCGACGATGCGGTCCACCGTCTGGACCGCGTCCATGGTGTGCACGGTGGAAAGCACCAGATGGCCGGTCTCGGCCGCCGAGATGGCGGCCTGCATGGTCTCCAGGTCGCGCATCTCGCCGACCACGACGACGTCCGGATCCTGGCGCAGGACGTGGCGCAGGGCGTTGGCGAAGGATTTGGTGTCCTTGCCCACCTCGCGCTGCACGATCGAGCACTTCTGGTCGGTATGGTAATACTCGATGGGGTCCTCGATCGTGATCACCCGATAGGGATAGGTCTCGTTGAGATGGTTGAGGAAGCTGTTCATCGTGGTGGTTTTGCCCGCCCCGGTGATGCCGGCGAACAGGATGAGGCCGCGCCCCTGCTGGGCGAGCTTTCTCAGGGTATCGCCCGGAAGGTTGAGCTCCTCGAAGCTGCGCAGCTTCACGGGAATGACGCGCAGGGTCAGGCCGATGGTGCCCTTTTGCACGAACACGTTTACGCGGAAGCGCGAGACCCCCTCCAGGCTGTAGGCCAGGTCCAGTTCCCGCTCGGAAGCGAAGTACCGCCTCTGCTCCTCGTTCATGAGTTGGGCGGCCATGCCCTCGATGTCGGCGGCGCCGATCTTGGGCAGGTTGCTCGACATGATCATCTCGCCGTGGAGCCGGAACGCCGGGAAGGAATCGGCCTTGAAATGTATGTCAGAAATGTCCTTTTTTACCATCATTTCCAGCAGTTTCTTGATATCAATGGCCATGGCGAGTCTACTCCCGGATAATGCGGACGCGCCGCAACGCCAACCCATCGAGGGCCAGGGGGCTGATGATCGCGTCCTTGGGTATTCTAAGCTCTTGAGAGTTTTCAGTCAATCGCTTCTTTATATCGTACTCCGACCAGAACGGCCTTCCGGGGGGTCCGGACCGGCTGTCCGGCGGCCGAGGCACGCGCCCCGCCGCCGGGGCCGATGGCGGACCCAATCTCTCTAATATAATATCCAGCAGGTCGTTTCGAGTCAGCATGGCGGAAGCCTCGCCCGGAAGCGCGGCCCGCGGCCGCGGGCTATTTCAGCCGTATCGCTATCTGCTCGAGATATTTCTCGATGTCGTCATGCGGCCGCGGGATGACGTGAACGGACGCCATCTCGCCGACCTTCTGCGCGGCCGCCGCCCCGGCGTCCACCGCCGCCCGGACCGCCCCCACCTCGCCGCGGCAGATCGTGGTCACCAGGCCCGAGCCGATCTTCTCATAACCCACCAGCCGGACCTTGGCCGCCTTGGCCATCGCGTCGGACGCCTCGATCATGCCCACGAATCCCTTCGTCTCCACCAAACCCAGAGCTTCCTTGATCTGCGCCATCCCTGCCTCCTTTCGGCCGTACGCGGCCTTATTGCCGGTCGTCCTCGGGCTCCGGCGGCTGCTCCAGCATCGCGTTGCAGCGGCTGCAGCGCTTGGCCGGTCCGTAGGTGCGCACGCACTCGTCCTCTTCCGGCCACCATTCCTCGAAATACATCTGCG
>JAQUMZ010000245.1 GCA_028717865.1 Elusimicrobiota bacterium
CCCCCGCACCAACGCCCCGGACACCGGGACGGAGCCGGTTCCGCCGCTTTAGCGGCCGCCGGCAGTTTGATATCATTGCGCGAGGCGCGAACGTGAATCCCCCGGAAAAAAACCAAGGTCCGTTGCGGCCCGGCGTGGTGGCCGCGATCCTGATCGCTCCGGCCGTCGCGGCGTTGGGTATTTTCGGCTTCCTGGTTTTGCGCGGCTGCACGGGACTCTTTCGGACTTCCCCCGCCAAGGCCCTCTTCGCCGACAAGGACGCGCGCGAGGAACCGGCTCCCGCGCCCCGGCGGCCCCAGGGGCCGTCTTCCTCGCTCGAGGTGCTGCCCTGGTTCGCGCGGGAGGCGGCCGCGCCCGAGGCTCAGCCCGCGCCGGAACGGACGCAAACGCGGCGGCAGCCGCAGGCCCGGCCCGGCCCCCGGTCCGCGGACTCGCCGGGGCCGGCCCGGAAGCTTTCGGAAGCCGATGCCTCGGCCCTGGCCGGCGCGGTCGGCGCCTACGACGATCGCAAGGCCTTCTCCATAGGCGCGCGGCGCGGCCTGCTCTTCAAGCTCGGGGAAACGCTCCTGCGCTACCCGCGGGTGGTCGCCTTCGGCCTCGACAACGATTTCGTGGTCAAGGGCTTCATGAGCCAGGAACGCGTGCGCAAGAATTGCGGCAACGTCAAGACGCTCGCGGATTACCTGTCCAACCGCGAGGACCCCGGCGGGATCAGCCAGGGCCTGGCCTGCATGCGCGCGTCCCTGGACACCCCCGGCTCGACGTCGGCCATATTCGGCAGCAAGCTGGTGCGCGCGGTGATAAACCAATGCCCCGCGCTGGACGCCCTGGTCCAAGACCCGGCCTTGCTCGGCTCGGTCGCGCGGGCCAACCCGGACTTGGTCGGCTTATTGACCGAGCCGCGCTTCCTGCCCGCCCTGGTCTCCGCGCCCGAGGCCATGCGGGTCGCCCAGGACGTCCAAGGCGGGCTGCTCCCGGGAGCGCGGCCGGACGCGCCCTGATTCAAGAACGGCGCCCGACGGCTTCCTCGTCGGACCAGCGCAGTTCCGGCTTCTCGCCGAAAAAAAGGTTCGCGGCTATGTGCCGTTCCATGTATTTGCGGAAAGCGTAGTCCTCGCCGAAAACCAGTTTTTGCGCCGACTCCACGGCGCCCTCCGCGAGGCGAAACACCGCCTCCCTAGCCACGGCGCGCGGCAGCCGCCGTGGCATGACCGCCTGGGTCAGCCAGCGCAGGCTGCGATAATAGGGGAAATGCTTCCAGCGCAGGTAATCCAGCCGGCGGGAACTCAGATGCCGGGTGCGCACGTTGGCGAAGTGCCCGGAATAGCGGCTCAGCTCGCGGTTGACCACGAGCCCTTCCCGTTCCAGCTCCCCCGCGATGGGCACCTGGGGATAGGGCGTGAGTATCTGCACCAGGAAACTGTCGAAGACGTGCTCCTCCATGAAGCGGAACTGCTCGAGCAGGTCCGCCTCGTCGTCGTCCGGGCTGCCCAGGATGAAGCCGCCCATGGTCGCGATGCCGTTGCGGCGCAACTCCCGGAGCACCTCCCGGGTCATGCCGGAGATGTCCCCCTTGCGATAGGCCAGCAGGTTGCGCCGGTTCATGTTCTCGATGCCCAGGAAAATGAGCACGAAGCCGGCCTGCGCCAGGCGCGCGATGAGCGAAAGGTCGCGCCCCAGCCCCGCCACGGAGGCCTGGGTCGAGAAGCGCAGCCGCCGGTTGAGTCCGCTGGAAACCAGGGCCCGGCAGAGGCGCTCGAGGTGCTCCGGCACGAGGGTGATGTTGTCGTCGGCGAAAAACACCCCCTTGGTTCCCATCCGCGCACAGGCCTCGAGATCGGCCACGACGCGCTCGACGTCGTAGGCGCGGAAGCTGCGGCCGTACATGCGCGTGATGCTGCAGAAGTTGCAGGTGAGCGTGCAGCCGCGCGAGCTCTCGGCCATCTCGAAGGGCAGGCCGTGTATGTGGTAGCCGCTCCAAAGCCGGCAGCCGCGGTCGGGCAAGGGCAGACGCGCGAGTTCCAGGAGGGGCCGCGCGGGATTGTGCACGAAGTCCGAGCCCTCGCGCCAGCTCAGGCCCGCTATCTCCGGGAAACGCGTGCGGCCCTCCCCCAGCGCGCGCACGAGCTCCAGGAAGGTCCGCTCCGATTCGCCCCGGCAGAGGAAATCGAAAGGCCCCGCCTCGCGGCAGACCTGCTCGCCCGCCATGGTCGCGTGGTAGCCGCCCAGCACGATGGGCACCTCGGGATTCCACGCCCGCACGAGTTGGGCCACGCGCGTGGCCGTGTAATACTGGAAGGTCATGCAGGAAAGCCCGACCACGTCGGGCCGCGCGCGCTCGAGCGCCTCGCGCACGGCGGCGGGCACGTTGTCGCGCTTGAGTATGAGGTCGGCGATGCGGACCTCGGCCTCGTTTTTCAAGCTGCCCGCCAGGGAAGCCAGGCCGAGGCTGGGCGGACGGCAGAAGCGCGGATAAAGGGGATGGGTGCCGTCCGGCATCGAGAACAGCAGTATCCTCATGGGAGCGATTCCCGGTCCCGCCCGCCGGAGGTCAACGCGCCCATAGGGCCAGCAGGGCCATCAGGCCCGCCCCGGCCGCCATGCAGAGGAACTGCCCGGCGGAGACTTTCCAGCGGATTTCCTTGTGCAGCTCGGGGATCAGGGCCGAGCCGGCGATGTATATGAAGCCTCCCGCCGTGGCCGGAAGCACGACGTCGACATAGCCGGCGTGTCCGGCGCCCAAGGCCAGGGAAATGACGCCTCCCAGCACCGCGGTCAGGGCGCTCAGGAAGTTGAAGAGGAGAGCCCGCCGCAGCGAACAGCCGCCGTGCACCAGGACGGCGAAATCCCCGAGCTCGTGGGGTATCTCGTGGAACGCCACGGCCAGGGTGGTAGCCAGTCCGATGGGCAGGCCCGCCAGGTAGCTGGCGCCGATCACCAAGCCGTCGATGAAGTTGTGGACGGCGTCCACGGAAAGCATGATGGCGACGTAGGGCTCCAAGCGCGCGCCCGGCGCGCGGACCGTGCCCTCGCTCCAACGGATGGACTTTTCCACCACGAAGAAAAAGAATACGCCGCCCAGTATCCAGAAGCTCGGCGCCGCCCCCGAGCCCGGCGCGCGGAACGACTCCGGGATGATGTGGATGAAGGCGTCGCCGTAGAGCGCGCCCACGGCGAAGCTGACGAGATAGAGCAGCAGCCCCCGCACGCGGTTCTCGTTGAGCGCCAGCGTCAATACCCCGATAAGCGACAGAAGGCTCACGAAAACCAGGCTGCCGACGGCGCACAACCAGACGGTCATGCGCCGGCCGGGGAGAAGCGGAATGGAGGCATGCCCCATCATACAATAACGCCGGCGGACGCCGCCCTATGTGTTAAAATGGGGGTCCCATGACCGGCTCCTTGAATCTCGGGGTCCTCGATGGCGCCATTCTCGTGGCCTACGTGGCGATCCTGGCCTCCATCGGCTGGTGGGCCGCCCACCGCACCGTGAAGACCACGGAGGACTACTTCCTCGCCAGCCGCTCCATCCCCTGGTTCATAACCATGGCGAGCTTCATAGCGACCTGCATCAGCGCCCTGACCTTCATCGGCACGCCGGCCGAGGGCTACGCCTCCGACTACCGCTACCTGCTGAGCAACCCCGGCGACATCGCGGCCACCGTGTTCATCGCGATGGTGTTCCTGCCCCATTTCCAGAAACTGCGCGTCACCTCGATCTATCAGGCCGCGGCCGAGCGCTTCGGGCCGGGCGCGCGCACGACCTGCTCCGCCTATTTCCTGCTCACGCGCTCGCTGGCCTCCACGGTGCGCATCGTGGCCATCGCCAAGGTCCTGGAGGTGGTGACCGGCGGCAGCCTTTCCTATTCCAGCTGCGTCGTGGTCGTCATCGGCGGCATACTGGCCTACACCACGCTGGGCGGCGGCCGGGCCGTGGCCTGGACGGACACCATGCAGTGCGTGCTGCTGGTGACCGGGGCCATCTCGGCGTTGGCCTACATAGTGACCCACGTGCCAGGGGGCGTGCCGGCCATCGTGGAGGCCGGCCGCCACGCCGTGGCTCCCGACGGTACCATCTACAACAAGTTCAATTTCCTAGAGATGTACAAGCCGGCGAACCTGGGTCTGCTGGTGCTCATGACCACCTGGGGCTTCTTCAACTCCTCGGCGGCCTACGGCACCGACCAGGACATGGTCCAGCGGCTGCTGGCCTGCAAGGACGCCCGCAAAGCGCAATGGAGCCTGCTGATATGGGGCCTGGTCGGGATTCCCATCGCCTTCCTATTCCTGAGCATCGGAGTCGGCCTTTACGCCTACGTCCAGACCCACCCCGAGCTGGTCGCGGGCATGACCGACAACGACCACGTTTTCCCGCGTTTCATACTGACCACCATGCCCCACGGCCTGCGCGGCCTGCTGCTGGCCGCGGTAGCCTCGGCCGCCATGGGCAGCGCGGACTCCGCGCTGGCGTCCTTGTCCACCGCCTTCACCATGGATTTCTACAAGCCCTTCTGGGGCAAGGGCGCCGACGAGACGAAAATGGTGCGGGTTTCCAAGCTCTCCTTCGTAGGCTTCGGCCTGTTCTTCATGGTCTTCGCCCTGGCGCTCAAGAACATGGACAACCTGCTCTGGCTGGCCTTCCGCATCATCGCCTTCACCTACGGCCCCCTGCTGGGAATATTCGTCGTGACCATCATGACGGACTGGAAGCTCTCGACGCGCAAGGTGCTCGGCCTGATGCTCACGCCCACCGTGCTGACCTTCGCCCTGGCCATGGCCGCCTGGTACATGAGCGGCCACGGAG
>JAQUMZ010000246.1 GCA_028717865.1 Elusimicrobiota bacterium
CCTCGAAGACTACCTCGCTCGCCGGAACGTCCTGCTTGTAAGAGCTGATCCGGCGGTAGCCTTTGACCTGGCATTCCAGCAGCCGCGGCGTGTCCTTGGCGACCTTCATTTCGGTCAAGGTCAGGACGGTCTTGCCCTCGACGGCCTTGATATTCTCCACCACGCCGCTCATCTTGATGATATCGTTGGCCTTGCCCTGGAACTCGGGCGCCATCATGGAGAAGGCGATCTTGAGGTCCGCGTCGTGGGTATAGCAGTTGAGCTCGGTGAAGAATTTCTCGAAGAGCATGAGGAAGTTCTTGATCTCGGCCTCGCTGACCGGCGGCTGGCGGCCGGCGTCCGCCGCCAGCGCCTGCCCCGCGGCGTCGACGCGGATGACGATCGGCGGCCTGCACATCAGGGCGCGGACCATGATGATCGCCAGCAGCGCCACCGTCGAGGCGAACCAAAGGGCCGCCCACAGGGCCCGGTTGGCGCTCTCCATGCCGCCCCACACCTCGTAATAGGCAGGGGTATCGGTTTCCTTGGGCGCGCCCGCCGGGGCCGGCGTGTTCTTGCGGCGCAGCCCGCTCAGAATACTCACGGCCACACCCTCTTGCGGGCAGGCATGCGCGCCGGCAAGCCCTCGCGCAGCGGGATGGCGGTCGCCCCGTCCGGCGCCAGGAAACAGTAGTCCTTCCCGTTGTGCTCGATGCGTCCGCGAATCCATGCGCCGATGTTAAGCTCGACGAGATCGCCGCAGGTGAGCTCGCAATCCGCGTACTCCCAACGCCCGATTTCGTTTTTCCGGAGTATTCCCGTCATGCTCATGCTCGGGTCTCCTTGTTGCCCACGTTTCCCTTCGGCGGAAACAGCTTGCGGTAGGCCGACGTAGCCGTAGTCGGAATGGTATGGAAGGCAAGCGCCCGCAGCGGGAACTGCGTGTGGCTCTTGCGGTCCTCCGGCTCGGCCTTCCGGTATCTCTCGACCTCCCGGCTGAAGAAGGCGCCGGCCCCCATCTTCTTGGTCACCAGGACGGCCTGGACGGTCGTCAGGGCCGCCGCGCCGATCATGGCCAGGTTCTCCCCCGAGAGCAGCCTGGCCGCGACGACGGGCGTGCCCAGAACCATCAGGAGAAACGTCACGTTGACCGTGAGTATCCCCAGGTAGTCGTTGGCCGCGCCGGCGCCCAGGTTGCCCGCGATGGGGTTCAAGGTAAGCCAGACGCGCACCACGAGCCGCAGGAAGAAGCTCCAGAACGCCACCTGGAAGGTGTTGGCCAGCCAGCCGCGGGTCACCTGGGAGGTCCTGCGGTTGATCGCGCAGACGATGGCGATGGGGCCGAAGGCGAAAAGCAGGCTCAGGAAGCAGCCCTGGAGCATAATGATCACGTCCCGGGCCGTCACCGCCACCAAGCTGCTCAGGAACAGGATGATCTCCTGGATCGAGCTGATCGGGTGCAGGAGGATGTTGAGCGTGGGAACGCCGGTTCCAACCCCGTGGAAGCTCTGAACGAGGAAGTCCCCCCACTGCTCCTCGCTCAGGACCGCGTAGGACATCATGCGCGCGATCTTGGTGATGAACGAGAAAATGCGCTGGTAGCAGACCAGCGCCAGCAAAGCCCCGAAGGCCCGGACGAAGAAGCCGCTGTAGTCCGGGTACTCCCTGGCCCTCATCCCGCTGATGTTCATCTCGAAGATCGTCCACGGGATGATGAAAGTGAGCATGGCCACGGCCATGGCCTTGGTCAGGCCGGCCAGGCCGGCGAGCTGCGTCGGGATCTGAGTGATGTCCAGCAGCAAACCGTGGCTCATTGCGCGCCTCCCTGGCCGTTGTACCGGTAGCTCGGCGCGCGGCTCTTCAAGCTCTGGCGCAGGCCCGAGATCGCCTCCGACTCGCTTTTCTCCCGCCGGGCCTGGCCGGCCAGTTGCATGGAGCCGAGCTGGAGGAGCCGCAGCATGTCCTCGTGAATCTGCGTGAGGACCTGGACCTGGATGCCCTGGGCCTTGGCGCCGAGGTTGGCGGCGTCCCTGGGCGAGAGGCCGGCCGCGTTGTCTGCGATCTTCTGGCCGGTCTTGCGGTTCTCGATGGCGTTGGCTATCTCGTCGCCCACGTACTTGATGTTGTTGGCGATGCCCTGGTCGAGGCTCTTGAAGAACTTATCCACGGAGGTGTTGGTGTTGTAGCTCTGGGCGAAGGACTGGTTGATCTCCTGCTGCATCGCGCTCAACTGCTGGGTCTGCGCGGTCTTGATCTGCGTAGCCAGGTTCTGGAACAACCCGCGCCCCGAGTTGAGCTGCTTGAACTCGTTGAAATAGCGCACCGAGGCGTCGTAGTTCTGCTTGAGGGTGATGAGCTGTTGAACGACCTGGACCTTCATGAAGGCGTGGAAAATCCTCTGCTCGGCCAGCATCATGGCCTGGGTGGCGTCGTCCGTGAACAAGGCATGGGCCGGCGCTGGCGCGGCCAAAAGCAGCAGCCCGGCGATGAAATTGACGCGGTTCATTTTCCCTCCGTCAGCTTGACCAGCAGATCGATCTCGGAAAGACCGGGGTTCTCGGCCCGCATCTTGGCCTCGCGCACGTGGTCGTCGGCGTCCGTGGTGCAAATCTGGTAATCCAGCGGGCAGGGCTCGATGCGCGCGACCAGCGAGTGGTTGCCGTACTTCACGAAGATGTCCGAGAAGGAGCGCGGCGAGGACTGGAGGAGCTTGACCGCGTCGATCTCGTTGGCATTGAGCTCGAACTGGTTGAGCAGCTCGTGGCCCTTGGTGAGCTTGAGGACGTACTTGATGTAGCTGTTGGTGATGATGGCGTTGGCCGCCTTGGTATCCAGGAAGTCCTTGGGCGACTGCGAGATGGACAATACCGCGCCGTTGAACTTGCGCGCCGTGCGGTACAGGTTCTCCACGAGTTCTGCGCCCACCTCGTCGTTGAAGAACTTCCAGCCCTCGTCTATGACGATGATCTTCTTGAGCTTGCGGTTCTGCAGCTTGCCCCAGATGATGGAGCGGATGACGAAGAAGTACACGCTTTGCAGGTCCGGGTGATTCTCGAGGCCCTGCAGGTCGAAAACCACCATGCGTTTTGCGATGTCGAGACTGCCGGGCCTGTTGAAGAGCTTGCCGTACATGCCCGTGGTCCACAGCTCCAATGAGTTGGCGTAGGTCCTGGCCGGGGGATGGGCCGATGCCGCCAGCGCTTCGAGCTCCGCGCGCACGTCCGAGAGCAGGATCTCCGGCTTCTTGGCGTAGGCTTCCTTGATGGCGCGCTCCAGGAATCCCTTCTCGTACGTCGAGCCCACCTCGACGGGACTGGCGCACATGCGCGAGACGAGCAGCGAGAGGTAGGCGACCGCGTCGTCGTCGAACTGCCCGTCCGGCGCGATGCGCTCGCGCCGCGGGAAGGGGTTGAAGCCGAACTCGTCGGAAAGCGAGACTTCGAGGTACTCCCCCCCGAAGACCCGGGCGATCTTCCGGTAGGAGCCGCCCACGTCGATGATGACCACGTGGTTGTCCGTGGACTCGACCATGAAGTTGTTGAGCAGGAAGTTGGTGGTGAAGCTCTTGCCGGAGCCGGTCGTCCCTAGGATCAAGCCGTGCTTGGCCGGCAGGTCGCCGTCGAACGGGTCGAGCCCCACCAGCTCGCCGTGCGGGGTTTCCACGAGCATCTTCTTGCTCTTGGAGCCCCGCCAGGAGCCGGTCAAGGGCAGGAACCCCGCCAGCGCGTTGGTTTGGACGTAGAACTGCCGGTCGTTGAGCTCGCCGTGGCCCGGGACGGACTGCAGGAAGAGCCGGAAATGGTTCATGTCGTCCGAAACCGCCTCGGCCGCGGCGAAGTCCCGGAAGGCGCCCAGCGCCGGCTGGGTCTTGTCGCGCAGGTCGTCCGGGTCGTCGCCCCTGACCACGACGGAGAGCGAGAACCTGAAGAGCCGCTGGGCCGAGCCGCGGATTTCGGTGATAAGCTCGTCGAGCTCCTGGTGCTTCTGCTCGGCCTCGTAGTTCTTGTTCATGGTGGAGAAGGCGAGGGTCCGGGTGATGTTGTTCTTGAGCTTCAGCCTCGAAATGGCGGCCTCCGTGTCCAGGGTGTGCACGGTCAGGCACAGGTCGCAGTCCGGCCAAAGGGTGTTTAAGAGGCGGTGTGTGTAGCGCAGGTGCGCGGCCTCGGGAAGCCGCAGCAGGGTCAGCCCCCGGAAGCAGGTGTCGTCGATCTGGACATGGTCGAATTCTTCTTTCAGATGGCTCATGACGACCTGCTCGCGCAGGGTCTGGAAAGGCGAGACGCGCTTGAGGTCCGGCGCGCTGGCTTTTCGAGGATTGAGCTGCCGGAAGACTAGGTTCAGGGTATCCTGGGCCGAAAGCTTGGCGGCGCGCAGCCCCATGTTCTGCAGCCTCTCCGCCACGATCTGCTCAAGCAGCGAGTGTTCCCTCAGGCGGGCGGCGTGCATTTCCTTAGCCGTATCCCGCAGGGGCTTGCGGTAGGCCGCAACGAGCCAGGACAGCGGGGATTTGCGCCCCCTAGGATGGCTCGTCACGAAGAGCAGGTAGCGCCGGTGCTGGGTGAACTTGCCCTCCAGGAACTGCGTCTTCTTGTCCGTAATGAGCCGGCAGAGGTCGTCCGACGACTCGGTCAGGACGTTGCGGCGGTACTGGCTGATCGCGTCGGGGCTGCCGGCCCGGATTTGGACCACAAACTGCAAGGTCGCCCCCGGCGGCAGCGAGTTCAAGAATGCCTGCACCTGGCCACCGAAGAGGTCCGCCTTCGCCGGGTCCATGAGGAAGACGTTG